>JAQGKA010000649.1 GCA_028290355.1 Tardiphaga sp.
CGGTCAATTCGGTGTCGTTGAATTGGGTCATGAATCGGTCCTGCAAGGCGCTACGCAATTTCAGCGTCGACGATACATCAATCAATCAGGCGGAGTAAGATCGTGGCGTCGCAAATCCAGCTCGACAGGGGCCGACTTCCCTCCCTAAAACGTCCTGTGCCAACACATCGGAGTGATGCTGCAATGCCGTCCCAAGATCTCAGCCCCTCCTCCGCCGCGCCCGAAGCTGCCGGCATGTCCAGCGCCGCTCTGGGTCGCGTCGATGCGCATCTGAAGCAGCGCTATGTCGAGGCCGACCGCTTCCCGGGCACGCAGCTTCTGGTGTATCGCCGCGGCCAGATCGTGCACAACGCGGTGCAGGGCCTTGCCGATGTCGAACGCAAGGTGGCAGTGACCAACGACACCATCTTCCGCATCTATTCCATGACCAAGCCGATCACCACGGTGGCCTTCATGATGCTGGTGGAGGAAGGCCGCGTCGCGCTCGACGAGCCCGTGCACAAATACATTCCGGAATGGACAGGTCTCGGCGTGTTCCAGGCCGGCGTGACGCCGCCGTTCCTGACCCGGCCGCCAGCCCGGCCGATGCTGATCATCGACCTGCTGCGCCACACCTCCGGGCTGACCTACGGATTCCAGCAGCGCACCAATGTGGATGCCGCCTATCGTGCCATGAAAATCGGCGAGGTCGAAAAGGCCGGCACGCTGGCCTCGATGATCGCCGACCTCGCGAAAGTCCCGCTGGAGTTTTCGCCCGGCGAGGCCTGGAATTACTCGGTCTCCACCGACGTGGTCGGCTACCTCGTGGAGAAGATCGGCGGTTTGCCGTTCGAGCAATTCCTGAAAGAGCGCATCTTCGATCCGCTGGGGATGATCGACACCGGCTTCTTCGTCCCGCCTGACAAGGCGCACCGCCTCGCCGCCTGCTATGCCGCCGACGGCAAGGGCGGCATGACGCTGCAGGACGATCCCGCCACCAGTTCATTCCTGACGCCGCCTTCGATGATCTCCGGCGGCGGCGGCTTGTGTTCGACCGCCGCGGACTATCTCACCTTCTGCCGCGCGCTGCTGAATTCAGGCGAAGTCGGCGGCGTCCGCCTGGTTGGCCCCAAGACGCTGGCGCTGATGACCACCAACCACCTGCCCGGCGGCCGCGACCTCACGGAAATGTCGAAGTCGATGTTCAGCGAAGCCAGCTATGCCGGGATCGGATTCGGGCTCGGCTTCTCGGTGACGATGGCCCCGGCAAAGACCATGATTCCCGGCAGTGCCGGCGAATATGCCTGGGGCGGCGCGGCCGGCACCGCTTTCTGGATCGATCCGGCGGAAGACCTGATCGCGATCTTCATGACCCAGCTGCTGCCATCCAGCGCCTATCCAGTACGCCGCGAATTGCGCACCATGATCTATTCGGCAATCACCGACAGCAATCTGTAGCGCTCTCAGGAGCCGCAATCCGAGGCCTTCGACACGTCGGCACTATCGTCCGGCTTAGGCGTCATGGCATCGCAGAGCGCTTTCAGCTCGGCGTCGCCGATGTGATGCAGCCGCATCCGCAGTTGCAGTATCGCCATCGCGACCAGTTGCGCGGTATCGCGTTCGCCGACATCGGCGAGCGTCATCTGGCATTCCTCAAGCCGGGACATCACCGACCGCAAACGCTCGTTGATATCAGACACCGGTTTGCGCCCCGTGCCCGAGCTTGCGAGGTAGAGTCGAGGCGATCCATTCACGGGTTTCATAGACATCTCCATACAGAGCTGAAATTTTTGCAACGGCGCGATGAATGTCGTCCGCAGAGACGTCGTCGAGCCGATGGCTGGCCGACGCATCGTGAAGAAAGACGGCCTTGTGATTGCGGTGGTGCGCCTCGACCAGGGTCGACAGGCATGCGGATTCACCGGCAAAGCCGGCGAGCACAAACCCGCCACGGCTCTGGTTCATCAACGCTGTGAAGGAGTCGCAGGCATAGCAGGACGGGCTGCTGCGCTCGAAGATCATCTCGTTGCGTTGCGGCTCAAACCCTTCGATCCAGCGCGCGAAGGGCGTCGCCCGGTTGAAATAAGCCGAATTGTCGAGGAAGCGCATGAAGGCGATCGGCAGGCCGACGCTGCGGCAGTGATCGAGCAGGCTCCGGCAATTCTCCAGCGCGGCGTCGATATCGGGAATCGCCAGCATCCGCGGCGTCGCCAGATATTCCTGCTGCATATCGACGAACACGACGATGGGAACGCTGGACGAGTTCGCAAACGTCCGCAGGCTGATGACCGACATCACGCGGCGCCTCTTTCGATCGACGGCCGCGTCACTGCACGCGCGCGCGATTGATCGAGAACGCCCGGCCGGTGCCACTGGCCTTCGGGCCGGATGATCAGATAGGGGTCGACGCCGATGGTGATCGCATTGGGCCGCCGCTCGGTAGTCAACTGCATTTCGACATAGTCGAAATCCGAGAACACCAGTTCCTGCCCGCCCTCGAAGGTGGTGAAGCCGAACTGCGACCAGAATTTTACCAGGCGCTTCTGGGCATGGCCGTAGAGCCGCTGATACCCCTTGGCACGGCACAACTCGATCGCAGCCTCCACTACTTGCAGCGTAATCCGCTGCTTGCGGAATTCCTTGCGTACGGCGAGACGTTCGATCTTGGCGAAATCGGCGAAGTAGCGGATCCGCAGACAGGCGACGGGCTCGTTGCCGATATAGCCGAGCAGATGCGTCGAGCTGAAATCGTTGCCGTCGAACTCCTCGAGATAGGGGCACTCCTGCTCGCCGATATAGACGGCGCTGCGGATGGCAATCACCCGCATCAGGTCTTCGATCGAACGCGCCACCGTGACGGCGACCGCACGCTCCGGACTGTGACCGTGATAACGATCATAGAGCGGCACATCGGGCTCATGGACGCCGGAGCGCGGCAGACTGTGCAGTCCGGGATTGGTGAGATTTTCGAAGGTGGCGCCAGGGCGAAATCCCATGGTCTCCAGCAGCCGCTTGCCATCCTGCGTGACGGCGCGCGCGTAGAGGTCGGCATCTTCATAGAGCGGCGTGAACATCTTCTCGAAGGCCAGCGGAATGCCCGACACGAGACCGTTACGAGCCCACATCGCCCACAGATAGATGCCGGCGGGTTTCTCGTTCTGAGCACACAACAACGCCTCATCAGGGTCGCTGGCGTCGAACGTGCCTGCGACCAGCTGCCGCAAGCCCTGCTCGTTCAGCATCAGAAAACCTACGAAGCCCTGCGGAGTCGCTACGCCGTTGGCATAGTCCGCACGCTTGGCAATGCCCCAGATCGAATCCGGATTGTGCGCCATCACGCGCAGCACGGCTTGCTGTGAAGCCAGCCCCGGGAGGTCGATCTCCGCCGACTTCATCAACCGGCCGAGATCGCCCGCGGCCAGCGTGAACACCACCACGTTACCGGCGAAGGCCTCGAGATTGTCTGCCGGAAGCGGATGCTTGGCAGGATGGACTGCCGGCGGATAGGTCGGCGTGGCGCTCGTGATCGTCGGATAGTGTGCTGTCATGGCAAGCCCAAGTTGTGGAGCCGTCGATATTCTGGCAAGAATATTTGGCAGGAGGACCGGCGTATGCGTCAAACGGCGGAAAGGGGTGTTCCGCAGCAAGAACACTTCGCGGGTACTCTCAACCCTTTGACGGATTGGGATGCCGCCCGGATTTTTCTTGAAGTCGTTCGCCGTGGAAGCTTCCGATCCGCGGCCGAGAGGCTCGGTCAGTCGATCAATCTGGTGCGCCGGCGCATCGATGATTTCGAACGCCAGATCGGCGCCACCCTCTTCACCCGCGACGTCCATGGCACCCGGCTGACCGACGAAGGCGCTTTGGTGGTATCAGCAGTCGAGCGCATGGAAGCCGCGTCGTTCGACCTGCTGCGCGCACGCAGTTCGGTCACCCAAACCCTCTCCGGTGAAGTCCGCGTCGCTATCACCGAAGGCCTCGGCACGTTCTGGCTGGCGCCGCGGCTTGTTGAATTTCAGCAGGCGTATCCGAGCATTCTCGTCGATCTCCACTGCGCCATGCGGTCCGCCGACGTGCAGAGGCACGAGGCGGATGTCGCAATCCAGCTTTTAAGGCCGACCGCACTTGACACCAAGATGGTCAAACTTGGCCGCATGCATGTGATGTTTTTCGCGAGTGAGAAATACATTGAAACCTTCGGTGCCCCTAAAACGTACCAGGAGCTGATCAGGCATCGGATCGTCATGCAGTTCGCCGATCAGACCGGCGCGAAAGAGATTTTCGACAGTTGGTTTCCTGGCATACCACAGCAGGATCTTCTGGTGATGCGAACCAATGTCAGCAGCGCCAACTACTGGGCCGTACTAAAAGGAGCAGGCATTGGATTACTTCCGACATATGCTTCCTCCCTGGGTTCCAAAATCGTACCGTTGGAGACTGATTTGCGGCGTTCGTTCGACATCTGGCTGTCCTACCACCCAGACAGCAACAGGATACCGCGCGTACGCCGTATGATCGACTGGATTGTCGAATCGTTTAGCCCGGTTAAATTTCCGTGGTTTAGGGATGAATTCATCCATCCTAACGATCTGAAGGATGTATATAAGGGGGAACCCTTGATAAAACAGTTCGAGGGTTTTTCGAGCTGAAAAGCTCTAATCAAAAAAATCACAACAATCCCCGTATCAACCAAACTGAGTGGTGACGAATGAAGCAACGTAGCGCCGGCAAACCCGATATCGAGATGGGCAAGAGAATCCGTCTCCGTCGTGTTGAGCAAAAAATCTCACAGGCGGATTTGGGCGAACAATTGGGCGTCAGTTTCCAGCAGGTCCAGAAGTACGAGAAGGGTGTCAACCGTGTCGGCGCCGCTCGTC
>JAQGKA010000658.1 GCA_028290355.1 Tardiphaga sp.
GCGCAGCATGGTGCGCTGCTGCGCGTAGCCGGCGATGCGCGTGGCCACGTCGGGATGCGCCTCGATATAGGCGGAAACCTCGGCCTCGCGATCGGGCGGAAGAACGCGATCGACGTAGCCGTGCAGATCTTCCTCGGTGATAGGACGGCCGCTCATTTCACTTTACTCTCCGCAAATGGGGATGGATCGGTTCGGCACCTTCATGTCCATCCATCTCCTTCAGTAGTCGCTCGCGGGCGCGCGACAGCCGCGACATCACGGTGCCCAGGGGAATGTCGAGCACACCCGCGGTCTCCGCGTAAGACAATCCTTCGACAGTGGCGAGCAGCAGCACGGTCTTCTGCTCTTCCGGCAAGCGATCCAGCGCCTGCAGTAGTTCACCATAGCGCAGGCCGTCCTCCTGCGACGGCGCGCGGGCGAAAATATCTTCCTGCGCATCCTCGATGGCGATATGGCGCGGCCGGCTGGCGGTGCGGCGCAGCCGCGTCATGGCGAGGTTGTGCAGAATCGTGAAGATCCAGGCGCGGGGATTGACGTCCTTGCGCTGGCTCCAGTTGCCGACGGCGCGTTCCAAGCAATCCTGCACCAGGTCGTCGGCAGCCGAACGATCGCGCAGCAGCGTCCGCGCATAGCGGCGCAAGGCGGGGATCAGCGGTTCGATCAAGCGCAACATGTCGTTCATGATCGCGGACCTAGGTAACGCGTCGCGGTGACAGGACAGATGCCGCCCTCAAGGCATCGGCGAGGGCGGCATCCATGTAGGCGATCAATGCGCCTGAAGCTGGACGATGGCGCCCGGCTGCGCGGCAGTGCCCTCGGCGATCACCAGATAGCGCCGCTCCGTCTTGCTCTCGCTCAACACCAACTGCCGGATCGGGCCGACGGCGTTGACGATGGCGGAGCCGGCCGGATTGGTCATGAAGGCCGCCAGCGGCTGGATCGGACCATGGCCGTCGGCGTGCTCGGTCAGCCCGATCAAATAGGGCTTCCTGGCCTCCAGGCCGGTGGCGGAGGCCTGAAACACCTGGGTCAGTCCCTGATCGAACAGTGAGACGCTGGTCGGCGACTTGTCGCCTGACTTTTCACCCGTCTTTTCGCCTGCCTTTGCGCCCTTCACCGGCGACAAGGTCAGGTGCGCGGTCTGCCCGGCAACGCCGAGCGGCTGCAGGTTGTCGGTACCCGCACCTTCCGGCACGGCGTTGGGAACGTAGTTGATGGCCTGCGGCGCCTGTCCGATCGAGATAGTAGCGATGACTTTGTTGGTCAGCGTATCGATGGCGGCGAGTGCGTCGGCATTCTCCAAACCGACATAGAGGCGGCTGCCGTCGCCCGACGGCCAGACGCCGTGCGGCAGGTTGCCGACCGGTATCGTCGCGACCTGTTCGAACGTATCGGTGCGGAACACCTTGATCTCGTCCAGGCCGCCGACGCTGACATAGGCGAAAGTGCCGTTGGCATTATGCACGATGTTGACATGATTGGTGATCGGTCCGGTATCGAAGGTCTTGATTAGGTCGAACGGCGGCTGCGCATTGAAGACCTGCGTCTTGCCGATATCCTTCAGGGTGAACCAGACCTGCTTGCCGTCCGGCGTTGCCGCGATGTTCGGGCAGAACGGGCTTTCCTGCTTTACCTTGGCGACGATCTTGTGATCGGCGACGGTGATGACATCGACTTCCGGATTGAAGGAGGAACAGACGTAGCCGTATTTGCCGTCGGGCGAGAAAATCTGCATGCCCGGGCCGTTCGGCGTCTTGATGCGGGTCTTCTCTTCATAGTTTTTTGCGTCGAGCACCGAGACGTAGTCCTCGCCGCGCACGGTCACCCAGACCTCATTGCCATCGGGCGTGAAGAAAGCCTCATGCGGCGAGCGGCCGACATAGGTGGTGTGCTTGACCGCATTGGTGGCGGTGTCGATGAAGGTGACGGAGTTCGATCCGATCGAGACCACCGCCAGCGTCTTGTGGTCGGGCGAGAAGCCCATGCCGTGGACCAGCACCTGGCCCTTGTAGAGCGGGCTGAAATTGCCGGGCTGGGGATCGCCGAGGCGGATCACGCCGAGCAGTTTGTTATCGACGGGATCGGTGACCGAGACGGTGTTGGAGAATTGCTCGGCGGCGTAGATGCGGTCGCGGTGGCTGACCGGGATATCCGCGTCGGAGGCCGAGCCCGGCGCTTGCCCCGCAAAGGCGGCGGAGGCGAGCATGGTGGAGGCGAGCAATGTCGCCACAAACAGATTGCGCTTCATGGTGCGGTCCTACTTCTTGGTGGAGGGGGACATCGACATCGCGCCATGCGACATCGCGGAATGGTCGTGCGCCGGCGCGGCCGCGGGCCCGGCGGACGTGGCCTGAGTCTGAGCGGCCGCCGATGGCGGGAGCGGCTGGTTCAGCGCCAGTCGCATGGCGATGATTTCCTGCTGCTGCTCGACGATGATCTCCTGTGCGATGCGCCGCAGCTGTTCGTTCTTGCCGTAGCGCAGTTCGGCGAGTGCCATGTCGATGGCGCCCTGATGGTGCGGGATCATCATCGCGGAAAAATCGACATCGACGTCGCCGGTCGGCTTGACGTTCATGTCGGCCATCATCTTGTCCATGGCGGCGCTGTTCTCGCTGAGGAACGGCGCCTCATCGACGGCAGATTGGGCGTGCGCGCCGAGGGCGCCGGCGATGCTGACCGCCGATACCAGCAGCAGCGTCGTGAGTGAGATGCGAAGCGGCACGTGAAAATCCCTTCGGGCTGTGAATGATGCCTTCAAGGGAGTGGACGCGACCGCCGCCGGATTATTCCGGCGGCGGGGAAAGAATTTCGCCTAGCCCGCGTTGTCGCCGGAAAAGTCGCAAAACACAGGAGAATCGCAGCTCGGGTTCGGCGAGTTTTGGGACTTCATGGTCACTGAGGCCGCTCCGGCCGATCCTACGGATGGCGCTGTAAGAATCGTATGGTGTTGGCGCGACATCTGACCTGCGCTGTGGCGGGGAGCCTGCGCCTCGGCGGCGGTTCCATACGACAGCGACAGCGCCAGGTTCGCGGCGAACACGGCAGCGGAAACAATGAGGCGGGTTCTCGGAAGCGTCATGATGTCTCTCCATTGGGTTGACGACGGGCGTGTTCCATCGCCGGCTGAACGCCGTGATCACGCGGTCGCGATTTGATGTCTCTTGCTTTGAGGAAGGCGTTCTCGCGCCTTCTGACAACAAGACTCATCCGCCGTCGGATTTATTCCAGCGATCAAGAATTTGTTTGCGGAGCACGGCGGATGATTGCGCGGAGCGACACGTGTTCGCGTGATGGAGGCGGACTGGCTGTGTTAGCCGTAGCCGCTGTCCGGAAAATCGGGCTACACTCTGATTCTGGCGCGGCCCACGCCTCCCCCCTCCGTCGGGACAGCATCTTTCATGCGGGGTCTTGCGATCATCGAACCAACTGTTCGAGCACCACGCATAAGGAGGGGTTGTGACATCGCTCGCACCAGGAGGTTCACGACATGCGTCTCTCTGCGCCGGTTCATCGATTGAAGCGCAAGGCCAGACTTTTGGCGCGCGCTGACAACATTCCCTTGCACGCGGCGCTCGACCGGATTGCCGCGCAGGAAGGTTTTACGGCCTGGAGTCTGCTGGTGGCGCGGGCCTCTGCGGCAACGCCGGCGGCAAAACTGTTTGCGCAACTGTCCGCCGGCGATCTGGTTCTGGTGGGCGCGCGGCCGGGCCACGGCAAGACGCTGATGAGCCTGAAACTCGCCGTGGAGGCCATGAAGGCCGGCCAGCGCAGTGCGTTCTTCTCGCTGGAATATGCCGAACGCGACGTGCTCGACCGCTTTCGCGCCATCGGCGTCGCGCCGGCGGACTTTGACGATCGCTTCGCATTCGATAATTCTGACGACATCAGCGCCGACTACATCATCCGGGCGCTGGCCAACGCGCCGCGCGGCACCCTGGTGGTGGTCGACTATCTGCAACTGCTGGATCAGAAGCGCGGCAATCCGGAACTGATGGTCTAGGTGCGCGTGCTGCAGGCTTTCGCACGCCGGCAGGGATTGATCTTCGTGTTCATCTCGCAGATCGATCGCCGCTACGATCCGGCGACAAAGCCATGCCCGGATCTCGACGATGTCAGACTGCCCAATCCGGTCGATCTCTGCCTGTTCAGCAAGACGTGTTTCCTGAACAACGGCGAGGTTCGGTTTCAGGCGTCGCGCTAGATCGTAGGGTGGGCAAAGGCGCCCTTGCGCCGTGCCCACGCGACCGTAGCGGGTGTTGAAAGACGCGCGGCACGCTTCGCTTTGCCCACCCTACGACGTATTTCTACGGCGCCGGGATCGCCAGCAGGCTGGAGATGCTGCTGCCGCGGATGTCATAGACCCTTGCGAACACCACATCGTCGCGCTTGATCTCGGCGATCACGGGGGCGGTGAGGCCCTTGCAGTAGAATTCGCCGAGCGTCATGGCGAAGTCGGCGGCGTGGCTGTCCCAGCCGATGGTGAAGTCCGGGCCGAGCGCGACCTGCGCCGGGCGCTGCGGGCCGCACACCGCGACTTTCCACTTGCGGCCATGTGGCGGGCTTTCCTGGCGCTCGATGAGTTCCTCGCGCAGCGCGTCGGACGCCTGCTTCAAAGCGAGACCCCAGTAGTCCAGCATGTACAACTCATCGGCCTGGCGCACGGTGCCGGCAATGTAGTTGAAGTGAGTATACTGGTAGGGATGCAGCCGGATCATCTCGGCCAGCGGCAGCATCAGCCCGAACGAGAATACGGCGACGGCCGCGGCCTGCGAGCCGCGGTGATTGACGCGCAGCCAGTCCATGCCCCACGCAAAGGCGGCGCCGGCCAGCACGGTCATTGGCGGGATCACGAAGACGAAATGCCGGATGCCGTTGTAGAGCGCGGGGCGCTTCACCATGGCGATCAGCAACGGCAGCGTGGCTGCGAGGGTCAGCATCAGCAAGATGGTCTTGCGGCGCGGCGCCACGTTGTCGCGCGACAGCGACATGATGGTCATCACCACGCCTGCAATGGTGAGGAACAGCAGCAGTTCCGGCAATTGCAGCGCGAACAGCGTCGGCAGATAGGACCACGGCATGTCCGGTACCGAGATCATCGCGCCGTCGAACATTTCCTTCCACGGCTTTTCGAAGAAGGCCGAAAAATAGGTCAGGGCGTGAAGCGGATTGCCCGGCTCCAGGATCGACCACGGCCAGATCAGGCCCATCACCAGATAGCCGAAGGCGAGGCCCGGCAGCAGCACGTAGATCACATGGAGGAAGCGATGCGCGGCTTCGCGCAGGCCGTGGCCACGGACTTCCGCGAGCAGCAGCGGGATGAAACCGATCAGCGCATAGACCAGCGCAAGCCCGCCGAGGATGCGCGAGCCGATGGAGACGCCGGCGCCGAGGCCGACGATCAGGATCGTGCGCGGCGAGGGCTTTGGATATTCTTCCGCCAGTCTGACAAGGCCGAGCATCAGGATGATCATCGCCACCGCGAAGGGCGCATCCTTCGGGTTCATGAACATGTGGCCGTAGAAGGTCGGGCACAGCGTCAGCAATAGCAGGGTGGCAAGGCCGCCGACGGGGCCGCCGACACGGCGGCCCAGGCGCCAGGTCACAGCAAGGCCGATCACGCCGACGACGGCGCCGAGCAGGCGGCGGGTCTCGAACAGTTCCAGTGGAATGATCTTGTGCAGCAGCGCTGCGGCCATATCGAAGCCGCCGCCATACATGTAGAGATTGGCGAAGGTTAGTGCGCCGGTGTCCTTGAAACCGGAACCGTACATCTTCAGCAACAGGTCGGCATATTCAGCGTGGGTATAGTCGTCCCAGCCGAGGCCGTAATCGCGGAAGGTGAAGCTCGCGATGATACCGACCACCACCAGCGTCAGGGTGGCGAGGTCGTCGCAGTTCCGTTCCACCGAGCGCCGCAGCGGCGTGTCGATGGCCGAAGTCGTTATGGATGACATGATGGTTGGTAACCCGGTGTCCCCAGTGGCTCAGCGTTAGCGCTCTTTGAGCCTCGTTTCCCCGGCATCCATATAGCGCACTTCCCCTTATCAAGTAATTGGGAAATGTGGCTGAATTTTCTTAATGCGTTGCAGCAAAGAGAACAAGGTAAAATCTTTTCCCGTCCTGCGTGTGCAACCGCCGCAATATAAAAGAAACCCGCGATTTACGGGCTCTTTCGCACGGTGAAGGGATAATACCTGCAGGTCACTTACAAGTAGTGAATGTAAATTGCCGTTTGGCGATGCACGCCATATGACGCTATCGTGGCACAAGCGACGAGACTCGCTCAAGTTGCCGTCGTGGGAGTGGAAGATGACTGTGCTGTTGGTTGCCGGGATCAGCGTTTTCGTGGCTGGTTTTCTGGTGGTCGTTTATGGGATTCAATACAAGGAGTTCGGTTTCGGCAATACGCTGATCCTCACCGGTACAATCGGCGCTTGTACCGGTATGCTCATGGTCAGCCTGGCGATGGTGGTCCGCGAGCTGAAGAAATTTGCGCAGCAGCCCGAGGCGGCCGAACCGGCGGCGGCCCGGTTGCCGAAACGCGAATTGCAACTGCGACCGGACGAAGATCATGCGGACGATGATCAGTCGCCAGTGGCGGCCGGACCGTTGTTCAGCCGCGACAAGCCCGCCGCGCAGGCAGGCGCGGATGTCGGTACGCCGCCGCCCTGGCAGGAGGAAGCGTTGCGCGACCGTGCGCGCGGTGCTGCGGTGACAGTCACACCCGCCGCAAAACCCGAAGAACCCAAGCGGCGCAACCTGCTGTTCTCGTCGACGCGCCGCGAACGCGAACGCGCCGAGGCGGCGGCCGCTGCCGAGCAGGAAGCTGCCGCGCCTGCGGCGGAGAGCGCTGCACCAACGCCGCCGAAGAGTTTCGAAGACGCCTGGCCGCAAACCGAGCGGTCGCGCTCCGACGCGATTCGTCGCGCCGCCCGTACGCCATCGACTTTCAAGGAAGCCCAAGAAGCAACCAGGGAAGCCCATGAAGCGACGTCGGATGAGCAATTGATCCCGGAGCGCTACGTTCCGCCGGCGCGCGCTGAGGCTGCGGTGTCGGCTGATGCCGTTACGGTGCTGAAATCCGGCGTCGTCGATGGCATGGCGTATTCGCTGTATTCGGACGGCTCGATCGAGGCGCAAATGCCCGAAGGCATGATGCGCTTTGCCTCGATCGACGAACTTCGCGAGCACCTCGATCAGCGCGGGTGAGCTTTCCCCTCCTGGGAGGGGAGAGGGAAGAGGCGCCTTGCTCATCTCAACTAATCTTGCCGCTGAAATAAAACTCCGCGATCAATGCGCTGTTTATTGTCATCGCCATAGCAATCCGACCATAATCGCCAAGTAAAGACGGTTTCCGATCCGCGAAAGAATGCAGGCCATGACCGACAACTCAGCCAAAAGCTTCATCGATCTCACGGCGAGCATCGTGTCGGCCTATGTCGGCAACAATCCGACCCCGGCGGCGGAACTGCCGGCGCTGATCAGCCAGATCCATGCGGCGCTGGTACGGGTCTCGAGCGGCCGGCCGGAGACCTCGCTGGAGCCGGCGAAACCCGCGGTGTCGCTGAAGAAGTCGATGACCGCCGACTATCTGGTGTGCCTGGAGGACGGCAAGCGCTTCAAGTCGCTGAAGCGACATTTGCGCACCCAGTATTCGATGACCCCGGAGCAATACCGCGAGAAGTGGGGCCTGCCGGCGGACTACCCGATGGTAGCGCCGAACTATGCGGTGGCGCGGTCGCAACTCGCCAAGAAAATGGGCCTCGGCCAGCAGCGCCGCCGGCGCAAGTAGTTCTGGTTCCATCAACCGGAACCGAATGGGAACAAAGCGCCGACTTAGCGCTCTTGCGTCGCGAATGCGCGCGGGGGATGCGAGATTGAATAAATGCCTATTTAGGAATAATATCTAATTTGGATGGAATCGGGCTTGCGTCTTCATTGAAAGTGTGTGACTATAATCCTAAATGGAGGTCGCCCCCGATGAAAGCTTCCCGCAGACCAAAACACCATCCCGACGGCGTCGATGCGCATCGCGCCAAACATCTGTCGCTCGAGACGCGGCAGATTCTCACCGACGACGGCGTGGCCGGCGTGCTGGTCAATGACAGCGAGAGTCCGCTGGCGTGGCTGGCGCGGCGCAAGGGCCGCGACGGCCGCAGCATGATCAGCCCGCATCAGTTCATCGCCGGCGAGAAGCTGCGCGCCGATTTCACCCGCGGCAACATGTCGCCGCGGATGACCGCAAACTGGAGCGCGCCGAGCCGCGGTTCCGGCAGCAGTCCCGGCGAGATGACCGACATGATGGTGACGTCGCGGCAGCGCGTCGGGCAGGCGCTGGACGCTTGCGGCCCGGAGTTTTCGGGGCTGTTGATGGATATCTGCTGCTTCCTGCGCGGGCTCGAAGACGTCGAGCGCGAACGGGGCTGGCCGGCGCGCTCCGCCAAAATCGTGCTGCAGCTCGGGCTCGATCGGCTGGCGCGGCACTACGGTTTCGCCGCGGAGGTGAGGGGACCAGCGGCGAAGGTCCGGACATGGCTGGCGGAGGATGTCGCGTTCGAAAGCTAGCTCGCCGTGGCCAGCGTTTCGCGGGCGTCGTTGCGGATGCGCTCGACCATGGAGCGCAGGCCGTTGGAGCGCTGCGGGGTCAGGTGCTCGCGAAAGCCGAGCTTGTCGAATACCGCGATCGGATCGGTGGC
>JAQGKA010000491.1 GCA_028290355.1 Tardiphaga sp.
AGCTGACCCGGATCTGGCCCGATGGCCGCAAGGAAGTGGTGGCGAAAATTCCAGGCGGCCCGAACGGCGCCGCGCTCGGGCCGGACGGCAAGATGTACATCTGCAACAATGGCGGCTTCGGCTGGGCTCCATCGCGCGGCACCATGATGCCCGGCGCGCCGGCGCCGCATGAATATATCGGCGGCTCGCTGCAGCGCGTTGATCTCCATTCGGGCAAGGTCGAGACCCTGTTCGACAAATGCGGCGAGCATCCGCTGAAGGGGCCGAACGATCTGGTGTTCGACAAGCAAGGCGGGCTCTGGTTCACCGATCTCGGCAAGCGCCGCGCCCGCGACATGGATGTCGGCGCCGCCTATTACATGAAGCCCGGCGCCACCGAACTCACCGAGCAGGTGTTCGGCATGCTGCCGGCCAACGGCATCGGCCTCTCGCCGGACGAGAAGACCGTCTACATCGCGGAAACGCCCACGGCGCGACTGTGGGCCTATGACCTCTCCGCACCCGGCGAGGTGAAGCCGCGCGAGGTGATCTACCGCGGCGAGCGCGGCCATCCGATCGCCGGTCTCGGCGGCTACCAGATGTTCGATTCACTGGGCGTCGAAGCCTCCGGCAATGTCTGCGTCGCCACGCTGGTCAGCGGCTGCATCTCGGTGATCGCGCCGGACGGAAAACTGGTGGAGCAGGTGCCGACCGGGGATCGCGTCACCACCAATATTGCGTTCGGCGGCCCGGAGCTTAAAACGGCGTACATTACGCTGTCGGGCAAGGGCGAACTTGTCGCGATGGACTGGCCGCGCTCCGGCCTGCCGCTGAATTTTCTGAATAGATGAAGGATGATCGATGCCGTGGCTTGAACCTGTTACCCTTAGCGGCCCTCACGCCCGGCTCGAACCTCTCTCTCCCGCCCATGTCGATGGCCTGATCGAGGCCGTCGGCGACGGCGATCTCTCGAAGATCTGGTACACCGCGATTCCGACGCCTGAGAAGATGCCGGCGGAGATCGCGCGCCGGCTGGCGCTGCAAGCGGCGGGCGCCATGCTGCCGTTCACCGTGTCCGATGCCGACGGCAAGATCGCGGGCATGACGACCTACATGAATGTCGATGCGGCCAATCGGCGGGTCGAGATCGGCTCCACCTGGTACGCCAAGCGGGTGCAGCGCACCGGCCTCAATACCCAGTGCAAGCTGCTGCTGCTGACCCACGCCTTCGAGAAGCTGGACTGCATCGCGGTGGAATTCCGCACGCACTTCTTCAACCATCAGAGCCGTCGCGGCATCGAGCGGCTCGGTGCCAAGCTCGACGGCATCCTGCGCAGCCACCAGATCGCGCCGAACGGCACGCTGCGCGACACCGTCGTCTACAGCATCATCGCGGCGGAATGGCCGACGGTGAAGGCGCATCTGACGTATCAGCTGAACGAGCGGGTGAGGTAGGGCACGGACCTCACCTCTCCCCGCAAGCGGGGCGAGGGCAGCAAGAGGACGTTAGCTCTCACACCGCATCCGGCCGGTACAGAGGTCGCAGGACGTCACATCGCAGGCAACGAGCGAAGGCGTGCCAGCAGCGATTGGCAATAGTCCGGCGTCACTTCGCGATCGCCGTACAGGATATGGTAGATGATCGGCGCCACCACATGGTCGATCACCTCGTCGACATCGAACGGCGTTTCGCCGCGCGCCTGCGCCCGTGCGGTGATGGTGGCGAGATGATCGCAGGTGAACCCTGCGCACTGGCTGGGGAAACTCTGGCCTGACGAGAACACGTCGCGCATCAGCGCGCGGCCGACCGGCGAGGACATCTCCTCGGCGAACTGGTCGATGAACGCCCGCAGGTCCGACTCCACCGCACCGGTGTCTTCCGGATCGGCGATGGGCCGCAGTCGTGCGACCGCGACATCGGCCAGCAGCGTCTGCAGGTCGCCCCAGCGTCGATAGATCGTCGAAGGCGTGACGCCGGCAACTGCCGCGATCTGCGGGACGGTAACCTGATTTCGGGTGGTCAGGGCACCGAGTTCGTGAACAGCGTCGTGCACGGCGGACTGAATCCGCGCGCTGCGCCCGCCAACCCGTATCTGTTCTTTCAGCGCCACGATGATCCTCTTGCAGCCGAGCCATGCGGTAGACGCGGGCATCTTTAACGCAAATGGTTTGCGTTAATCTCTCGGCCGCTCTAAATGCCTAACGCTAGATATTAGCTTTAAGGAACCGGCGATGCAAGCAAGCCACGGAAAATCCTGCGTTTCGACTGCGCCGCAGGTCGCCGCCCCGGCCACGCGTGCCTTGTCGCCCGGTATGATGACCGTGTTCAGCTTCGTCGGCGCCGCGTTGATCGCAGCGAGCAGCAGCGCCGCCACGCCGCTGTACCGGCTCTACCAGCAGTCCATGCATCTGACGCCTCTGATGATCACCGTGGTGTTTGCGGTCTATGCGCTCAGCCTGCTGGCGGCGCTGCTCACGGTCGGTGGGTTGTCCGATTATGTCGGGCGCCGCCCGGTCATTCTTGGCGGCCTGCTGCTGAATGCGGCTGCGATGATCCTGTTTGCGCACGCCGACAATGTCGGGGAGTTGATCCTCGCCCGCGCGGTGCAGGGCCTTTGCGTCGGCACCGCGACCACGGCGCTCGGCGCGGCGATTCTCGATACCAACCGCACCCATGGCCCGCTGCTCAACAGCGTCACCGCCTTCATCGGGCTGATGGTCGGCGCGCTGGGTGCGGCGGCGCTGGTCACCTTCGCGCCAGATCCGCTGCATCTGGTCTATGAGGTACTGCTCGGCCTCACCGCATTGATGATCGTGCTGTTGTGGCTGATGCCGGAAAGCGTCAGCCGCAAGTCTGGCGCGATGGCGTCGCTGTGGCCGCATGTCAGCGTGCCCAAGCAGTCGCGTGCGGTGCTGCTGCGGATCACACCAGCCGGCGTCGCGACCTGGGCGCTCGGCGGCTTCCATATGTCGCTGATGCCGACCGTGGTGGCGACAACGATGGGCGTAAATTCGCCTTGGGTCGGGGGCGTTGTGCTGGCGACCTTGTTGCTGGCCGCTGCCAGCGCGGTCGCGTTGTTCCGGCACTGGCCAGCGGAGCGCTTGATCGTGCTCGGCACCAGCGCCTTGTCGATTGGCGTCGCGGTCTCGCTGTTCGGTATCCAGCAGCATGCGGTCGGTGCCTTGTTCGCCGGCACGGCGATTGCCGGCATCGGCTTCGGCGTATCTTTTTCGGGATCGCTGCGCGCGTTGCTGCCGACGGCCGAACCGCATCAGCGCGCCGGCTTGCTCGCGACATTCTATGTGGAATGCTATCTCGCCTTCAGCCTGCCGGCTGTGGCGGCGGGGCTGTCGGTGCCGCTGAT
>JAQGKA010000005.1 GCA_028290355.1 Tardiphaga sp.
AGCTGGATGAATTTTTTCCTGCTGTACGTCTCGTTGCCGGCGCTGTTCTTCCGGATCATGGCGAAGACGCCGTTCGAGGAACTCAACAACCTGCCATTCGTGATCGCCACCACGGCGGCGACCGCGACGGCGTTCTTCCTGTCGGCATTCGTCGGGCGGCTGATCGGCAAGATATCGATCCGGGAGGCGGCGATGGCGGGCCTGTCGGGTGGCTACGGCAATATCGGCTATATGGGCCCCGGCCTGGCGCTGGCGGTGCTGGGGACCAAGGCGGCGGTGCCGACCGCGCTGATCTTCTGCTTCGACAGCATCTTCCTGTTCTCGATCGTGCCGCTGTCGATGGCGCTGACCTCCGGCGACAAGCGGCCGCTGCTGCCGACCATCGGTATCGTCATCAAGCACATCGTGCTGCATCCGCTGATCGTCGCGGCCTATCTCGGCGCGCTGGCCGCCGCCTTCCATGTCCAGATGCCCGTGGCGATCGACGGCATGCTGCAGTTCCTGCAGAATTCGGCGGCGCCGGTGGCGCTGTTCGTGCTGGGCGTCACCGTGGCGTTGCGGCCGTTCGGTCGGGTGCCGTGGGAGGTGCCGGGCGTGATCGGCGTCAAGCTGATCGTGCATCCGCTGATCGCGTTCGCGCTGATGCTGCTGGTCGGGCCGTTTCCGCCGGAGTGGGCGGCGACCGCGGTGCTGCTGGCATCGCTGCCGCCGGCGCTCAACGTCTTCATCATCGCCCGGCAATACGACACCTGGATCGAACCGGCATCGGTGGCGGTGCTGATCGGCACCTTCCTCTCGGTCATCACGCTGACGTCCGTGATGTACCTGCTGAAGACCGGGCAGATCGCGTTTCCTTAGAGAGGAGAGGCCCTTGCTTCCCTCGCCCCTCAAGCGGGGAGAGGTTAAGTGCGCGCGCGCCACGATGGCGCGAGGCCTTCGCGCATGGCGAGGCGACGCAGGGGACCGACCGATCCCATCAGGTGCATGCCAATGCCGCGCAACATCTGCATCGGCAGGAGATCGCTGAGCAGCGAGCGGTTCGCCATGTCGATGGCGAAGGTGCGGCTGGAGATATCGCTGCGTCGCGCTTTCTCGAAGCGCGCCAGCACCTGCGTCGCGCCGATATCTTCGCCGGAGTGCATCGCATGGCCGACGATTTCCGCGATATCTGCGGCGTCGCGCAGCCCCATATTGAGGCCTTGCGCGCCGATCGGCGGCAGCACATGGGCGGCTTCGCCGACCAGCACGATGCGGTTCTTGGCGACCTGGCGCGGCTGCTCGATGGCGAGGGGAAACAGGTAGCGGCCGGGCTCGACCTGAACGCGGCCGAGGATCGAATGCGACTGCTTTTCGGCGGCTGCGGACAGTTCATCGTCACTGAGCGCCATCAGCCGTTCGGCTTCCTTCGGCGCGGAAACCCAGACCACGCTGGAGCGATTGCCGGGCAGGGGCACGACCACGCACGGCCCATGCGGCGTGTGAAACTCGGTCGACATGTTGCGATGCGGACGGCTGTGGCCGATGTTGAAGGTCAGCGCGGCCTGGTCCAGCACGCGGCGCTTGACCTCGATGCCGGCGGCTTCGCGGCACAGCGATTGCCGGCCGTCGGCGCCGACGATCAGTTTTGCGGACAGCGACTGGCCCTGCTTGGTGTGAATCAGCGCATGGCTGTCGTCGGGGCTGATCGTGTCAGCTTCATCGTCGATGCGCGCGAGGTTCGGCAACTCCGCCGCGCGCTCTTCCAGCGCGGTCATCAGTTTGCGGTTTTCGATATTGTAGCCGAACGCTTCGAGGCCGATTTCCTCGGACGAGAATTTCACTTCCGGCGCGCGGATCAATCGCTGGGTGTCATCGACCAGCCGCATCGTCACCAAAGCCGCCGCCTGGTCTTCGCAGCGGCGCCAGACGTGGAGCCGTTGCAGGAATTCCACGGAGCCGCCGAGCAACGCGGTGGTGCGGTTGTCGGCATAGGGCAGGCGCCGCGCCACCAGCGCAATGCGGGCGCCGGTCTCGGCCAGGGCGATCGCCGAGGCCAGGCCGGCGGGCCCGCCGCCGATCACGGCAACGTCGTAAATGTCGGGTTTGGAAGTCTCGGTCATGGCCTGACAATCGGCGTTTGCCGCAGTCTTTTCAAGACCGCAGAGGCGGCGGAATGTTCCACGGCCTTCTCGCGGCGGAACGCCGCAAGCCCGGATGTGCAAATACCGGCGATTCCTGATAGCAATGCCCGGCAAATGGATGCTTCCAACCCGCCAACGTCCCCATCCCGAACCGCGAAAGCGGCGGCGTTCGCCGTGCATATCTTCACGGCGCTGGGCGCCGGCGTTGCGCTGATCGCGCTGATGGAAGCCGTGCACGAGCATTGGGCCGCGATGTTTGCCTGGCTCGGCGCGGCGTTGGTGATCGACGGCCTCGACGGCCCGATCGCACGGCGGCTCGATGTGGTCCGCGTGCTGCCGGACTGGTCCGGCGAGGCGCTCGACTTCGTCGTCGATTTCATCACCTACGTGTTCGTGCCGGCCTACGCGATCATGGCCAGCGGGCTGTTGCTGCCGTGGACGGCGATGCTGCTCGGCGTCTCCATCGTCGTGTCAAGCGCGCTGTATTTCGCCGACCGCCGCATGAAGACCGATGACAATCATTTTCGTGGCTTTCCGACGCTGTGGAATGCCGCGGCGTTCTATCTGTTCCTGCTGCATCCATCGCCGTGGCTCGCAAGCCTCGCGGTGTTCGCACTGATCGTGCTGACCTTCGTGCCGCTGCATGTGATTCATCCGGTGCGGGTGACGCGGCTGCGCGGGCTCAACCTGTCGCTGATGGCGCTGTGGGCCGTACTCACTATCGTCACATTGGCGCAGGATTTCGTCGTCGCCTTGCCCGTCACGTTCGCGCTGTGCGCGATCGCCTTTTACATCGTCTGCGGTGATGCCATCATCCGCCTGCTGAGGCCCTCCACGCCATGATCGAATTGTTCTCCAGCCCCGAAGCGTGGGCCGCCTTGCTGACCCTGACCGCGCTCGAGATCGTGCTCGGCATCGACAATGTGATCTTCCTCTCGGTGATCGTAGGGCGGCTACCTGAGCCGCTGGCGACGCGCGCCCGGCAGATCGGCCTGGCGCTGGCGCTGGTGTTCCGTATCCTGCTGCTGAGCCTGCTGGTCTGGCTGATCGGCCTGACCGAACCGGTCATCACCATCAGGAGCGTCGCGCTGTCATGGCGCGATCTGATCCTGATCGGCGGTGGCCTGTTCCTGATCGCCAAGGCGACCCATGAAATCCATGGCGAGGTCGAGGCGCGCGATGGCGGCGGCGACGATACGCCGAAGCCGGGCGCGTTCTTCTGGGTGATCGTGCAGATCATCGTCGTCGACATGGTGTTCTCGCTGGATTCGATCATCACCGCGATCGGCATGGCGCAGGATCTCGAAATCATGATTGCCGCCGTGATCATCGCCTGCGCGGTGATGTACGTCTCGTCGGGCCCGGTGGCGCGGTTCGTCGCCGAGCATCCGACCACCAAGATGCTGGCGCTGGCGTTCCTGGTGCTGATCGGCGTCGCGCTGGTGGCGGACGGGTTCAAATTCCACATTCCGCGCGGCTACATCTACTTCGCGATCCTGTTTTCGGCGGCTGTGGAGCTCTTCAACGTGCTCGCCAGACGCAACCGCAGGAAGCGTGTCTGACCGCGCGGCCGCGGCTTTGCGGGCGTCGCGCAGTTGACAAGGACGGCTTGTCGGCTATCGCTTGGCGCATAAGAAACGAAGGAGAGCGATCGATGACCAAGGCCGTGCGCGTTCACCAAGTCGGGGGCCCCGAAGCCCTGATCTATGAAGCCGTGGATGTCCCCGCGCCGGGCCCGGGCGAGGTCCGCATCAAGCAGCACGTCATCGGCGTCAATTTCATCGACGTGTATTTCCGCAACGGCCTCTACAAGGCGCCGCAGCTGCCGTTCATCGCCGGCAACGAGGCTGCCGGCGAGGTGGTCGAGGTCGGCCCCGGCGTCACCGGTTTTCATCCCGGCGACCGCGTCGCCTATTATTCCAATCTCGGCAGCTATGCCACCGAGCGCGTGTTTGCCGCCGATCGGCTGGTCAAGCTGCCTGACCGCATCACCTACGAGCAGGGCGCGGTGCTGATGCTCAAGGGCCTCACGGTCTGGTACCTGCTGCACAAGACCTTCAAGGTCGAGCCCGGCCATCGCGTGCTGATCCACGCCGCCGCCGGCGGCATCGGCCTCCTGGCGTGCCAGTGGGCCAAGGCGCTTGGCGCCCATGTCATCGGCACCGTCGGCTCCAAGGAGAAGGGCGAACTGGCGCTGGCCAATGGTTGCGACCACGTCATCTATTACAACGACGAGGACTTCGTCGCCCGGGTCAAGCAGATCAGCCGCAACGAACTCTGCGACGTGGTCTATGACGGCGTCGGCAAGACCACCTATCCCGGCTCGCTGTCCTGCCTGCGGCCGCGCGGCATGTGGGTCTCGTTCGGCAATGCGTCGGGCCCGGTGCCGCCGTTCCCGATCGCCGAACTCAACAACCACGGCTCGTTGTTCGCGACTCGGCCGAAGCTCAACGACTACGTGGGCAAGCGTTCGGAATTGCTGGAAGGTGCCGACACGCTGTTTTCCGCGGTTATCGACGGCAAGCTGCATGTCCCGATCAACCACGCTTACGCGCTGAAGGATGCCGCGAAAGCGCATATCGATCTGGAAAGCCGCTCGACGACCGGGGCTTCGATTTTGAGGACGTGAGTTTCTACCAGAAATGAATCGTCATCCTTCGAGGCCGTCGCGAGAGCGACGGCGCCCTTCAGCCTGAACGCAATTGCGTTCAGGCTGGGGATGACGGCGGTGTGTGTGTGGTTTGGAACCTCGACACGCTTGTGCGCTACCCCACACACCTTGCGACGCCGAGCTTGCCGAGGATTGCGTCGAACTGCGCGATCATCAGCGCGATCTCCTCCCGCGTCACATTCAACGCCGGCATGAAGCGCAGCGTATCCGGTCGCGGTGCGTTCAGCAGCAGGCCTTCTTCCAGCGCGCAGGCGACGACGGCGGCTCCGATCGGGCGTTTCAGATCCAGCGCCAGCAGCAATCCCTGGCCGCGGACACTGCCGAGGCCGTGCCGTGCCGAAATCCGCTGCAGCTCGCCGGCCAGATGGAGGCCGTTGTCGGTCACCGATTTCAGAAAATCGGGCTGTCCGACTTCGTTCAGCACCGCGAGGCCGGCGGCGCACATTAGCGGGCTGCCGTTGAAGGTGCCGCCCTGATCGCCATGCTCGAAGCAGGACGCGGCTTCCGTCGCGAGCAGGGCGCCGAGCGGAACGCCGCCGCCGAGTCCTTTTCCCAACGCCATGATGTCGGGGACGATGCCGGCCTGTTCGTAGCAAAACAGTTTTCCCGTGCGTCCAATGCCGGTTTGAATCTCATCCACGATCAGCAGCAGGCCGTGTTGCGTCGTCAGTTCCCGCAAGCCTTGCAAAAATTCATCGGTCGCGGGCCACACGCCGGCCTCGCCCTGGATCGGCTCCAGCATCACGGCGATGGTGTTGTTTCCGATCAGCTGCTTCACGGAGTCCAGATCGTTGAGCCGCGCTTTGGGAAATCCCTGCACCTTGGGTTCGAACAAAGGCTCGAATGCCTTCTTGCCGGACGCCGACATCGCCGCCAGCGTGCGGCCGTGAAACGCACCGTCGAAGGTGATGATCTCGTAGGCGCCATTGCAGTGCAGGGCGCCGTATTTGCGGGCCAGCTTGATGGCGCCTTCGATCGCTTCGGCGCCGGAATTGGTAAAGAACACTTGGTCGAAACAACTGCTTGTGACCAGCGCCTGAGCCAGTTCGAGACTGGGCGCGTTATAGAATGCCGGGCTCGGCGTCAGCAGAAGCTTGGCCTGCGCGGTGAGCGCTTCGGCAATCGCCGGCGGCGAATGGCCGAGGCAATTCACCGCCCAGCCCTGAATGAAGTCGAGATAGCGCTTGCCGGTGTCGTCCCACAGCCAGCCGCCCTCGCCCCTGACGAAGACGACGGGCGGGCGAGGCGTGATATCCATCAGGGCGTCGAACGGATGTAGGGCGATATTCATGGTGGTCTCCTGCGGTGGAATGAACAGGCGGCCCCAAACGCAAGAAGGCCGCACTGCGGGTGCGGCCTTCTCGAAAACGTGCTGAACTTCAGGCGTTCAGCGTTGTCGTCGGACATGGCGCGACCCAGCGTCGTCGAACGAGCGACGACGGAGTCCAGCGCGGGAAGTGGTCCGGTTGAAAGTCATGAGGCCGAATACATCCGCGGGATGCGGGATGTCAAGCGTCTCTTACCCTCCCCTTTTGAGGGGGAGGGTCGGTGAACATCGCGCGAAGCGCGTGTTCGGCGGGGTGGGGTGACAGCGTTTGCGTGAAGCGACGTACCGCACCACGGGCGCTGTCACCCCACCCCGACCGCGCCTGACGGCGCAGTCGACCCTCCCCCTCAAAAGGGGAGGGTGAAGTATCAGAACCCCGCAACAGTCCCATGCAAATCATACGCATCTGCGCGTTCGATCTTGGCGGTGACGATCTCGCCGACGCGGAGCGGACGGCGGCTGGAGACGTAGACGGCGCCGTCGATGTCAGGGGCGTCGGACTTCGAGCGGCCCTTCGAGACGGTCGGGCCTACCTCGTCGATGATGACCTGCTGCCGTGTGCCGACCTTGCGCTTCAGGCGCTTCGCCGAGATCACCTGCTGCCGCGCCATCAACGCGTTCCAGCGCTGCTGCTTGATCTCTTCCGGCACGGCATTGCCGAGCGCATTGGATGGCGCGCCGGCGACGGACTCGTACTTGAAGGCGCCGACGCGGTCGATCTGCGCTTCCTCGAGCCAGTCGAGCAGATACTGAAAGTCGCTTTCGGTTTCGCCGGGAAAGCCGACGATGAAGGTCGAGCGCAGCGTCAGGTCCGGGCACTCCTCGCGCCACTTCTTGATCCGCGCCAGCGTCTTGTCCTGCGCCGCCGGGCGCTTCATCGCCTTCAGCACTTCCGGGGCGGCGTGCTGGAACGGGATGTCGAGATAGGGCAGCACGTTTTTGTTGGTATTCATCAGGCCAATGACTTCGTCGACGTGCGGGTAGGGATAGACATATTGCAGCCGCACCCAGGCGCCGAGTTCTCCGAGCTCCTTGGCGAGATCGAAGAATTTAGCGCGGACCTCGCGGTCCTTCCAGATGCTGGTCGCGTATTTGACATCGACGCCATAGGCCGAGGTGTCCTGCGATACCACCAGCAGTTCCTTGACGCCGGCCTTCACCAGATTCTCCGCTTCGCGCAGCACCTCGTTGGCCGGGCGCGATACCAGATCGCCGCGCAGCTTCGGGATGATGCAGAAGCTGCAGCGGTTGTTGCAGCCTTCGGAAATCTTGAGGTAGGCGTAGTGCCGCGGCGTCAGCTTGATGCCCTGTGGCGGCATCAGATCGAGATGCGGATTGTGCACTGGCGGCAGCGCGCGATGCACGGCATCGAGCACGCTCTCATATTGCTGTGGGCCGGTGATGGAGAGCACGCCGGGATAGGCGGCCTCGATCTGCTCGGGCTCGGCACCCATGCAGCCGGTGACGATCACCTTGCCGTTGGCGGCCATGGCTTCGCCGATGGCACCCAGCGACTCCTGCTTGGCGCTGTCGAGGAAGCCGCAGGTGTTAACGATGACGATGTCGGCGCCATCGTGCTTGCGCGCCAGCTCGTAACCTTCGGCGCGCAGCCGGGTGATGATGCGCTCGGAATCCACCAAAGCCTTGGGGCATCCCAGCGACACAAAGGAGATTTTGGGCGCGGCGGCCTGTTGCATGTTTGATCTGCCTGATTGAAGGGCAGGAGCTAGTCCCATTTGCCCATAAATACAAGGCTTTAAGCCATGCGCACCCGTGCTATGGGTGGCTTTGCAGGGAATGCGAGCAATTCATGGCTGCCGAGTCGTCTCCGAAAATCGTCATTGTCGACGAAAGCCCGATCCGGGCCGCCATTCTCGAAGAGGGATTGCGCGAGGCGGGCTATGTCGACGTCCAGCACATCCGGGAGATGCATAACCTGCTGGCGCGGATCTATGCGCTCGATCCCGACGTCATCGTGATCGACCTGGAGAACCCCAGCCGCGACGTGCTGGAACAGATGTTCCAGGTCAGCCGCGCGGTGCGCCGTCCCGTCGCGATGTTCGTCGACCAGAGCGATTCCGAATCGGCCCGTGCCTCGGTCGATGCCGGCGTGTCGTCCTATATCGTCGATGGACTGAAGAAGGAGCGCATCAAGCCGATTCTGGATCTGTGCATCTCGCGCTTCAACGCCTTCTCGAAGCTGCAGGACGAACTCGATCGCACCAAGTCGGCGCTGGAAGAGCGCAAGATCATCGATCGCGCCAAGGGCATCGTGATGAAATTGAAAGGCCTCACCGAAGAGGAGGCCTACGTGTTGCTGCGTTCCACGGCGATGCGCGAAAAAAAGAAAATCGGCGATATCGCGCAGTCGATCATCACCGCAGCGGAGTTGCTGAAATGACCGGTCAACCGCTTCACATCGGATTCATTCCGCTGGTCGACGCCGCCGCTCTGATCGTCGCCGTCGACAAGGGATTTACTGCAGCCGAAGGCCTCAACGTCACGCTGGTGCGGGAAGTGTCGTGGTCGAATGTCCGCGACAAGCTCAATATCGGGCTGTTCGATGCCGCCCACCTGCTGGCGCCGGTGGCGATCGCCTCCAGCCTCGGGCTCGGCCATGTGAAGGTGCCGATCGTCGCCTCGTTCAATCTCGGCCTCAACGGCAACGCCATCACGGTATCGCCCTTGCTGCACGCGGCCTTGATGGCGGAAGTGGACGGCGATCCACTCGATCCGATGGTGACGGCGCTGGCGCTGGCGCGTGTGGTCGCGGCCCGGCGCAAGGCCGGCGCCGAGCCTTTGATCTTCGGCATGACGTTCCCGTTCTCGACCCACAATTACCAGCTGCGGTTCTGGATGGCGGCCGGCGGCGTCGACCCCGACGAAGACGTGCGTCTCGTGGTGCTGCCACCGCCCTACATGGTGAACAGCCTCGCCAACGGTCATGTCGATGCGTTCTGCGTCGGCGCGCCGTGGAACTCGGTCGCGGTCGATCTCGGCATCGGCCACATCCTGCATTTTGTCTCCGACATTCTGGAGCGTGCCGCGGAGAAGGTGCTGGCAGTTCGCGAGGACTGGTCCGAGAAGAATCCGGAGGTGTTGGCGGCGCTGACGCGCGCTCATTGCGCCGCCGCGGCCTTCATCGAAAACCCTGACAATCGCGACGAAGCGGCACGCATTCTGGCGCAGCCGGAACGGATCGGTGTGTCGCCGGAGGTGCTGCTGCGCACGTTGGACGGCCGGCTCAAGATCTCGCCGGATGGGACCATGCGCGAAAGCCGCCGCTACCTGCTGGTCGGGCGCGAAGGGGCAGCGCGGCCCGATCCCCGCCAGGCGGCGTGGCTCTACGCCCAGATGGTGCGCTGGGGACAGTCGCCCATCAGCCCCGAGGCGCTAAAGACCGCCGAGGCGGTATTCCGGCCAGATCTCTACGACGCCGCGCTGGGCGTGCCCGGCACCGTCAACAACGACGTGCCAGATGCGGTCGGCGCCTTTGCCGGACCGGCCTTCGATCCCGACGACATCGCCGCTCATCTGGCGGCGTTCGAGATCGCGCACATGAAGGGGTGAGGCCTGTCGCCTCGCGCTTGGGCAGCAGGGGCGGCCGGCTAATTGTTGGGCGGCTGCGTTCAAAACGCTGGCAAACGTCGCCGGACAGGCGGCCCGGATAGCGCATTCGATCCAGCAAGCCGCTGATTTAGCGACGTTATTGCAGCGCACTCGGTCTGGCACGGGAATTGAATGCTCCTAAGGTGCCGGCGTTCGCAGATGCCCGCCGGCCACGTCCCCAGATGGATTTCCGCAGCAACGAGGCTGATCGGACCGCTCTCCAGAACTCAAGCCGGCGCGCTGCGCTGACCTGATCCTGCGCGGTCACATTCCGTTTCCCCGTTGACGCCACGCGTTGTGGCCGCAGGAGCTTCGTCGCGCCCATGAAAATCGAAACCGTTCCCGTCGACTTCACCGACGAACAGAAGCGCTACCTGGAAGGTTTCTCTACCGGGCTGCAGATCAGCCGCGTCGGCCGTGGCCTCGGCGGCGCTGCGAAGGCCAATGCCGAGCCGACAGGTCCCGAAGCGCCGCACATCAAGGCGCAGGACCGCACGATCGCGTCGGGCAAGAAGCTCGTCGATCAGGAGAAGTGGAAGCGCGAGGAGCATCCGTTCGATGCCTATCCGCGTTTGAAGGAGCAGGCGCTGGCCGATTCCAGGCCGTCGCCGGCGGACAATTTCCGCTGGCGCTATTACGGCCTGTTCTATGTCGGGCCGACGCAGGATTCCTACATGTGCCGGCTGCGCATTCCCAACGGCGTCATGAAGCACTGGCAGTTCGCAGGATTGGCCGATCTGATCGAGCCGCTGTGCGGGCCGTTCTCCAATGTCACCACGCGCGCCAACCTGCAGGTGCGGGAAATCCCGCCGAAGAACGCCGTGGCGCTGATCGAAGGCATCCAGGATCTCGGCCTGTGCTCGCGCGGCTCCGGCGCCGATAACATCCGCAACGTCACGGGCACGCCGACCGCCGGCATCGATCCGCAGGAACTGCTCGATACCCGACCCTATGCGCGGGAATGGCACTATCACATTCTCAACGATCGCTCGCTGACCGGGCTGCCGCGCAAGTTCAACGTTGCCTTTGACGGCGCCGGCAAGATCGCGGTGCTGGAAGATACCAACGACATCGCCTTCGCCGCCGTCGAGGTGAAGGACGGTTTTGGCGTCGAGCCCGACATCTGGTTCAAACTGGGGATCGGCGGCATCACCGGCCACAAGGATTTTGCCACCGATACCGGCATCATCGTCCGGCCGGCCGATGCGACGAAAGTGTCGGATGCCATCGTCCGCGTTTTCATCGATCTCGGCGACCGCACCAACCGGCTCAAAGCTCGCCTGAAATACGTCATCGACGGCATGGGCATGGAGAAGTTTCTCGTGCTCGTCGAGGAGAAGATGGGACACGCTTTCACCCGCGTGCCGGCTGAAGCGCTGGCGCCGCGGCCGAGCTTCGACCGCACCGCTCATATCGGTGTCCACAAGCAGAAGCAGGACGGGCTGAACTGGATCGGCGTCGCACTGCCGCTGGGCATGGTCACCTGCGAACAGATGCGTGGCCTGGCCAAGATCGCAGCCGATCTCGGCGACGGCGATATCCGGCTCACGGTGTGGCAGAACCTTCTCATCCCCGGGGTGTCCGACGACAAGGTGGCCTTGGCCACGGCGGCGATCGAGGCGATCGGTCTGGCGATCAAGACAACCGAACTTCGCGCCGGCCTGATCGCCTGCACCGGCCGCGCCGGCTGCAAGTTCGGCAATGCCGACACCAAGCGCACCGCAGCCAGGATTGCCGACTGGTGCGACCCGCGAGTTGATGTCGAGACGCCGATCAATATCCATCTCACCGGCTGCCATCATTCCTGCGCGCAGCATTACATCAGCGACATCGGCATGATCGGCGCCAGGGTCGCGGTCGGCGATGGTGATGACACCGTCGATGGCTTTCATGTCTTCACCGGCGGCGGCTTCGGCCCCGCTGCCGATGTCGGGCAGGAGGTCTATCGCGACGTCAAGTCGGAGGACGCGCCGGTCGTCGTCGAGAAACTGCTCAAGGCCTATATGTCGAACCGTGCGTCATCAGAAGAAACCTTCCTGAGCTTTGCGCGCCGCCATGATGGCGAGACGCTGCGCAAGCTCGCCGACGAACAGGTGTCCGCATGAACCAGATGACGCCGCCTCCCAAGGTCGAGATCATTCCATCCTCCGCGCCGTTTTCCGAGGCGCAGCGCTCGTGGCTGAACGGCTTCTTCGCCGGTCTGCTGTCCGATGCGCCGGCGCCGCTATCGGCGGAGCAGGGCGCTGCCGTGATGGCGGAAGAAGACGATGGCGCGCCATGGCACGATCAGACCATGCCGTTGCCCGATCGCATGAAGCTCGCCGAAGGCAAGCCGCTGCGACGAAAAATGATGGCGGCGATGGCGCAGCAGGACTGCGGCCAGTGCGGCTATAACTGCAACGACTATTCCGACGCCATCGCCAGCAAGGCCGAACCGCGTCTCAACCTCTGCGTCCCCGGCGGCAAGGAAACCGCGCGGATGCTGAAGGCGCTGCACGAAGAGCTGGAGAAGGCGCCTGCGGCCGGTGCACCCGTGGCGAAGGCTGCGGAAGCGGAGCCTGCTGCTGCCGCGCCCGATCCCTCGACGCTCGGCCGCTCCCGCGACAATCCGGCGCCCGCGACCTTCCTGTCGCGCCGGCTGCTCAATGGCAAGGGCTCCGAGAAGGAAACCTGGCATATCGATTTCGATCTCTCGGGCTGCGGGCTGGATTACGTCGTTGGCGATTCCTTCGGCATTTTTGCCAGCAACGATCTTGGCCATGTCGACCAGATCATCGCGCTGCTCGGCGCCTCGCACACCACGATCGTTCGTGGCAAGACGCTGCGCGAGGTGTTGCGCGAAGACGTCTCGCTGGCGCCGGCGCCGGACAGCCTGTTCGAACTGATTTCCTACCTCACCGGCGGTGCGCAGCGCCCCAAGGCGCGGGCATTGGCGCAGGGCGAGGACCCCGATGGCGATGCCGCGTCTCTCGACGTGATGGCGGCACTGCAGAAGTTCTCCAGCGTGCGGCCGCATCCCGAAGCGTTTGTTGAGGCGCTGGAGCCACTGCAGCCGCGGTTGTATTCGATCTCGTCGTCGCACAATGCGACGCCGGGAAAACTGTCGCTGACGGTCGACTGCGTGCGCTACGTGGTCGGCAAGCGCAAGCGCCATGGGCTGGCATCCACCTTCCTCGCCGATCGCATCAAGCCCGGCGACGGGCTGAAGGTCTACGTCCAGAAGGCGCATGGTTTTGCATTGCCGGAAAATCCCGAGACACCGATCATCATGGTGGGTCCCGGCACCGGCATCGCGCCGTTCCGTGCCTTCCTGCATGATCGCAAGGCCACCAGGGCGCCGGGCCGCAACTGGCTGTTCTTCGGCCATCAGCGCAGCGGATCGGATTTCTTCTATGCCGACGAACTCAACGAGATGAAGAGCGAAGGATTCTTGACCCGGCTGTCGCTGGCGTGGTCGCGCGATAGCGGCGAAAAATTCTACGTGCAGGACCGCATGCGCGAGGTCGGCCGTGACGTCTGGACCTGGCTCGCCGACGGCGCTCACGTTTACGTCTGCGGCGATGCCAAGCGGATGGCCAAGGATGTCGAACGCGCGCTGGTCGATATCGTCGCGCAGTACGGTGCCCGCTCCACTGACGAGGCGGTACTGTTCGTCGGCGACCTCAAGAAGAAGGGGCGGTTCCAGCTGGACGTGTATTGAGGGCGCGCTCATTCCTGTAGCCCGGATTGCGCTTCGCTCCATCCGGCTACAGGTGCTACCGCACCAAATCTACCGCCAACGCCTCAAATTCTGCCGAATAAAATTCTCGCAAGGAATCCTTGCGGAGAATTTTCATCTGCGAACGGACTCCCCGGCGGTATCCGCATCGCTATTTCGTCGTTCCACTTGCATGTCGGCCCAATCGGCACTTGCTTAGGCGCAAGATGACGCCCTGGAGAACGACGATGCGCGAACTGTCCGCGGAAGCCCGCCTGCATATCCATGCCCGTACCTTGTCGGGGCGCTCGGCGGTGCGGATCCACACCTTTGCGCTCTACAGCGCCTTCGCGCTGATCGCCGCCATCGTGTTCGGCACGCTCTCGGTTCATCCGTTCTGACAATGCGCGGGTGCTGATCGGCACCGCGCCGATACGTGCGTAACGGTAAACGCGGCATCGGAACCGTTGCACCGCGAAGCCAGACGAAGTTGGAGATAAACTCTCCGAACTCCCGCACATTCAAAATTCCATTTCATTGACGAAAACGGTACTCCCGCGCATCTTTCAGACACTGGTTTCGCGAGAGCGAGAGTCGGAAACTCTCGAAAACTGAACGCCTTTTTTCAAATCATCAACTTCGGACAGGCCCGAGCCGCGACATCATGCGTTGCGCTGACGGCAGTGCTGTGCCGCTTGCAAGCAGGAGACAAGATGTCGAACGATCGTGACAAGAGCGCCTCGCTGCTCGACCGCCGCACGTTGCTGCGCGCAGGCGCCGCCGCGGCTTTCGCCGCGCCGCTCGGCGTGCTGGGCGCGCAGGCCTTTCCATTCCTCCCGGCGTCGCCGATCGACTTTTCCGAATTTCCGATCTGCAAGACATCCTCCGAAGCGCCGGCCCTGACGGGCGCGCCGCGCAAACTGAAACTGTCGTGGAATGCCGGCGCGGTGTGCCTGGCGCCGCTGCCGGTGGCGATCGATCACGGTTTTTTCCAGAAACAGAATCTCGACGTCGAACTGGTCAACTACAGCGGTTCGACCGATCAGCTGCTTGAGGCCATCGCGACCGGCAAGTCGGACGCGGGCTTGGGCATGGCGCTGCGCTGGCTGAAGCCGCTGGAGCAGGGCTTTGACGTCAAGATCGCCGCCGGCACCCATGGCGGCTGCATGCGCGTTCTGGCGAAGGTGAATTCAGGCGTCGACAAGCTCACCGATCTCAAGGGCAAGATCGTTGCGGTCGGTGACCTTGCCGGTCCGGACAAGAACTTCTTTTCGATCCAGTTGGCCAAGCAGGGCATCGATCCCAACAAGGATGTCGACTGGCGGCCCTATCCGGGCAACCTGTTGCAGCTCGCCGTGGAAAAGGGCGAAGCGCAGGCGGTGCTCGCGTCCGATCCGATCGCCGATCTCTGGCTCAAGAACCCCGCCTACAAGGAAGTCGCCTCCAATCTCGATGGCGACTACAAGGACAAGACCTGCTGCATCGTCGGTCTGCGCGGCAGCCTTGTGCGCGAGGAGCCGCAGGTCGCGCGTGCGATCACCCAAGCCTTGCTCGATGCAGCGATGTTCACGTCGCAAAATCCCGACAAGGCCGCGGCCTCGTTCCAGCCCTATGCGCCGAAGACTGCGAGCCTCGAGGATCTGCAGCGCATGGTGCGCTATCACACCCATCACCACCATCCGGTTGGCGATGTGCTGAAGCGGGAACTCAAGGCCTATGCCGACGATCTGAAGCTGGTCTCGGTGTTCAAGCCGAGTACCGATACGGCGAAATTCGCGGAGCGTATCTATGCCAACGTATTCGGCGTCTGACGCCGTGCCGTTCGGCGCGGTTGGTCCCGCGGGCGAGCTGGGATTGTTTCGCCAGCTCCACGTCTCGGCGTCAGGTCTGGCGGCGGGCCTTGCTTGGCTCGCATTCGGCATGTCCTGCCTGTGGTGGCCGGATATCGGCGACTGGCCGCGCACTGAAGGCGTGGCGATCACCGCCTTCATCATCGCGGCCGGCATCGTGCTCGCGACGACGACGGCAAAGTGGTTGGGGCGCGCAGGTGCGGGGCTGCAGCAGCGTGCGCCGTGGCTGCTGGCGCTCGGCCTGTTCCTGACGCTGTGGGAAGTTGCCACCGCAAAATTCGGCTGGCTGCCGCTGCCGTTCTTCCCGCCGCCGCAGTCGATCGTCGAAGTCTATACCGACGACCTGCCAAAGCTGCTCGACAGCGTGTTAGCGTCGGTCAAATTGCAGCTCGGCGGCTATTTCATCGGCGCCGCCGCAGGCTTTCTCACCGGCGTCTCGATTGGCTGGTCGCGCGGCGTCGGCTACTGGGTGCATCCGGTGCTGCGCTTTATCGGGCCGCTGCCGGCCACCGCATGGCTGCCGATCGCCTTCTTCACTTTTCCGTCGAGCTGGAGCGCCAGCACGTTCCTGATCGCGCTGGCCACCGGCTTTCCGGTGACGGTGCTGACCTGGTCCGGCGTGGCCAGCGTCAGCAGCGCCTATTACGACGTCGCGCGCACGCTTGGTGCCAAGCCGTCGTTCCTGGTGCTGAAGGTCGCGATCCCCGCGGCGCTGCCACATGTCTTCGTCGGCCTGTTCATGGGGCTCGGCTCGTCCTTCGCGGTGCTCGTCGTCGCCGAGATGATCGGCGTCAAGGCCGGGCTCGGCTGGTATCTTCAATGGGCGCAGGGCTGGGCGGCCTATGCCAACATGTATGCCGCGCTGATCGTGATGTCGCTGCTGTGCTCCGGCGCGATCACGCTGCTGTTCAAGGTGCGGGACCATCTGCTGGTCTGGCAGAAGGGTGTCGTCAAATGGTAGCCTTGGCTCTCGCCGAACAGGCCCTTTCAATAGCCGCCGGCGCGTCGCTGGAGATCGACGGCGTCAGCCACGCCTTTGATATCGACGGCAAGGTGCTGCCGGTACTCGACGATGTCAGCATCAAGGTCGCGCCGGGCGAGTTCGTTGCGCTGCTCGGGCCGTCCGGCTGCGGCAAGTCGACCTTGCTGCGCCTCGTCGCGGGGCTGGAGCCGCCGCGCGCGGGATCGTTGCGCGAGGATGGCGTGCCGATCACCGGGCCTAATCCCTCACGCGTCGTCGTGTTTCAGGACCCGACGCTGTTTCCGTGGCGCCATGTCTGGAACAACGTCGCGCTCGGGCTGGAAGCGCAGGGTATTCTCAAGTCCCAGCGCCATCGCGTCGATGCCGCGATCGAGCTGGTCGGGCTCTCGACCTTCCGCAATGCCTTTCCGCATCAGCTCTCCGGTGGCATGGCGCAGCGCGTCGCGCTGGCGCGGGCGCTGGTCAATGACCCGAAAATCCTCGTGCTTGACGAGCCGCTCGGCAAGCTGGATTCGCTGACGCGGATCACCATGCAGGCCGAGCTGGTTTCGTTGTGGCAGCGCAGCGGCTTTACCGCGCTGCTGGTGACCCATGACGTGGAGGAGGCGCTGTTCCTCGCCAACCGCGTCATCGTGTTCAGCGACCGTCCGGCGAAGATCAAGGCGGATATTGTCGTGGACCGGCCGTATCCGCGGCACCGCGGCGATGCGCATCTGGCGGAACTTCGCCGCCACATCCTTGGTTTATTGGGATTGGATGCCACATGGTGAGCAGCCTCGGCACTCTCAAACGCAGCGAGCAGGCGATGGACGCAGCCCCGACCGTCTTCGACAAGGCCAATCTGCTGGCGCCCGGCTTTGCCGAGCGCGCGCCGCTGCATGATCGCTCCGCGAGCTTTCCGTTCGAGAATTTTCAGGAATTGTCGGACGCCGGCCTGCTGGCCTTGACCGTGCCGCAGGTACTCGGCGGCGCGGGTGGTGGCGTCAGCGATGCGGTGCGCGTGGTCAATATCATCGCCAAGGCCGATGCCTCGACGGCGCTGGTGCTGTCGATGCACTACATCCATCATCTGGTGATTGCGGGCAGCACGCGCTGGCCGGCGCATCTGTCGCGCCGACTGGCGAAGGAAACCGTCGAGGGCCTTGCGCTGATCAACGCGCTGCGCGTCGAACCGGACCTGGGCTCACCTTCACGCGGCGGATTGCCGGCGACGACGGCGAAGCGCACCACGACCGGCTGGCGGCTCAGCGGCCGCAAGATCTATTCGACCGGCGCGCCGATCCTGAAATGGTACACGGTGTGGGCGAAGACCGACGAGCCGGAGGTGCGGGTCGGGCTGTTTCTGGTCCCCGCCGGCCTGCCGGGCACGAGCATCGTCGAGACCTGGGATCACCTCGGCCTGCGCGCCAGCGGCAGCCACGACGTTGTGTTCGACGATGTGGTGTTTCCGCTCGATCACGAAGTCGATGTGCGCAAGCCCACGGAATGGCTGGCGCCGGATCTCACCCAGGCGACGGTACAGGCGGTACTGGTCGGCGCGGTCTATGACGGCGTTGCGCGTGCCGCGCGCGACTGGGTGGTGGAGTTTCTCAAGAACCGCGTGCCCTCGAGCCTCGGCGCGCCGCTGTCGACGCTGCCACGCGCGCAGGAGATCGTGGGCTCGATCGAGGCGAAGCTTGCCGTCAATGCGCGGCTGCTCGACAGCTTCGCCCGCGACATCGACGACGGTGTCGCGCTCACTACGAGCGAGGCCAACATTATTAAACT
>JAQGKA010000020.1 GCA_028290355.1 Tardiphaga sp.
TGCAGGCGCTGCAGCGCGGCGGGCGGCTGATCTCGCTGCTGAGCCAGAACCGCGAACTGGTGGCGCTGGTGGCGCTCGTGCTCGGCGCGGCGCCGCGGCTCGGCGACATGCTGGCGCGGCAGCCGCAAATCCTGGACGGGCTAATCGATCCGCGCTTCTTCGGCGCGATGCCGGACCAGCGCGAATTGTCGCTGCGGCTGGCGGCGACGTTGCAGGACGCCAATTCCTACGAGGAATTCTCGATCGGCTGCGGCTGTTCGGGCAGGAGAGCCTGTTCCTGATCGGCACCCGCATCCTTTCCGGTACCGTTACCGCATCACAGGCCAGCCTTGCCTTCGCCGATGTCGCCGAAGGCATCGCCAATACGCTGCATGGGCTCGTGGTCGATCAGTTCGCGACCCAGCATGGCCGCATCAAGGGCCAGCAGACCGCGATCCTGGCGATGGGCAAGCTCGGCAGTCGCGAGATGACGGCGTCGTCCGATCTCGATTTGATCCTGATCTACGATTTCGATTCCGATGAGCCGGACTCCGATGGTGCAAGGCCGCTGCACGGTTCGCAGTACTTCGCCCGGCTGACGCAGCGGCTGATCAGTGCATTCAGGACGCGCACCAATTACGGCGTGCTCTACGACGTCGACATGCGGCTGCGGCCTTCTGGCGGTGCCGGTCCCCTGGCGTCGCGGATCGATTCCTTCGCCGAGTATCAGCAGACTGAGGCCTGGACCTGGGAGCACATGGCGCTGACCCGGGCGCGGGTGATCTCGGCGCTGCCGGAGTTTCGCGGCAAGATCGAAGGTATCATCCGCGCCGTGCTGACGCGGCCGCGCGACCGCGCCGTGATCGCCAGCGACGTCGCCGAGATGCGCCGCGCCATCGCTTTGGAAAAGGGCGAGGACGATATCTGGGATCTGAAACATGCCGCCGGCGGCATGGTCGATATCGAATTCATCGCGCAAAATCTGCAGCTGGTGCATGCCGCGACGCTGCCGGAAATACTCAGCGTCAGCACCCAGCAGGTGCTGGAGAATGCTGCGCGGCTCGGCGTGCTGCCGCCATCCGCGGCCGACGTGCTGCGCCCGGCGGCGCGGCTGTATCACGACCTGACGCAAATCCTGCGGCTCTGCGTCAGCAGCAAGTTCAGGCCGGAGACGGCGGGCGCGGATCTGTTACGGATGATGACGCGGGCAGCCGACGCACCGGACTTTTCGTCGCTGGAAGCGCAGGTGCGCGAAACGCAGAGCGAGGTGCGACGGGTGTTCCTGTCTCTGATCGAGCGCCAGACTTAAGCCGCTTCGGAAACCGCCGCCCGCTTGCGCGCGCCCTCACGCGGCAGCGAGACGCAGACCACGGTGCCGGTGCCGAGCTTGGAGCGCAGCCGCATCGATCCGCCGTGCAGGCTGGTCAGCGACTTGGCGATGGCGAGGCCAAGGCCGGAGCCATGGTAGGTCTTGGTGAGTTGGCTCTCGACCTGTTCGAACGGTCTGCCGAGCCGCAGTAGCGAATGCGGCGCGATGCCGATGCCGGTGTCGGCGATCATCAGCACCACGGAATCGCGCAGTACGCGGCTGCGCACCACGATGCGGCCGCCGTCCGGCGTGAACTTCACCGCGTTGGACAGCAGGTTGACGAGGATCTGCTTGATGGCGCGGCGGTCGGCGACGACCGGGCTGTCGGCTTCGATATCGGCACTGAGCGTGAGGTTCTTGTCGTCGGCGCGTCCCGACACCACCCGCAGCGATTCCGCCAGGGTCTGCGCCAGATCGAGCGGCTCGAGATCCAGTTTCATGCGGCCGGCCTCGATCTTCGACATGTCGAGAATGTCGTTGATGACTTCCAGCAGGTAGTGACCGCTGGTCAGGATGTCGTGGCAATACTCTTCGTATTTGTCCGAGCCGAGCGTGCCGAACATCCCGCTGCCCATGATCTCGGAAAAGCCGATGATGGCATTGAGCGGCGTGCGCAGCTCGTGGCTCATATTGGCCAGGAATTTCGACTTGGTCTGGTTGGCTTCCTCGGCGCGATTCTTCTCGTCGGAGTATTTTTGCGCGAGGTCGGCGAGTTCGAGCGCCTGCTGCTCCAGCGCGGTCTGCGAGTGCTTGAGGTCGATGACGGTGGCGCGCAGCCGGAGGTCGTTGTCGACCAGCTTCTGCTCGTGCTCCTTGATGCGGGTGATGTCGGTGCCGACCGAGACGTAGCCGCCGTCCTTGGTGCGGCGTTCGCTGATGTGCAGCCAGCTGCCGTCCTCGATCTGCGCCTCGAAGGTGCGGGCGCCGGGCGCGTGAACGCTGGATTCCGCGAGCCGGGTGCGGACCTCCGGCATGCTGCCGACCTCAAGCACAGTCTCATAGGAGGTGCCCGGGGTGACCGCCGAGTCCGGCAGCTTGTGCAGCCGCTGGAAATGCGAATTGCACAGCACCAGGCGATCTTCGGCGTCCCACAGCACGAAGGCCTCGGGAATTGTCTCGATGGCGTCGCGCAGCCGGACGTCGGCTTCCACGGTTCGCTCGGCGAGGCTCTTCTGCTCGGTGATGTCGACGGCGATGCCGATCAGATGCTGGCCGCTATCGCCCTGACCCTGGCTCAGTTCGCAACGCAGCTGCAGCCAGATCCAGTGGCCGTTGCTGTGCTGCATGCGGAAAGTTTGATCGATATGGTCGAGTTTCAAGGAGATCAACTGATCGGCGATCTCGAACAGGTTGATGTCGTCGGATTTCACCAGGGCGTTGACCTCGCCGAAGGTGAGGAGGTCGCTGCGGCTGTCCAGCCCCAGCATGGTGAACATCGACTGCGACCAGAAGATCCGGCCGCGCGACAGGTCCCAGTCCCAGAGACCGCAGCGGCCACGGTTCAGTGCGGTGTCGATGCGGCCGCGCACGGCGTCATTGATGGCATCGCCCTCGCGGGCGCGAGTCGATTGCCAGTGGAAGGCAAAACCGAGGATCAGCACCACGAAGCTGGTGGTGGCGGACAGCGTGATCGACAGCGCCGAGTCGGAACGCCAGACCGGCTCGTTGTTTTCCTGAATGATGACGACCTGGCCGGGCAGCGCCTTGATGATGCGCTGGGTCGCCAGCGCGCGGCTGCCGCCGGGCAGCGTGACTTCGAAAACGTCGGGGCGCTGGCTCTGCGTGCTCATCGATTGCGTCGCGCTCAGCACATCGAGAATGCGGTTGGCGTCGCCAAGCGGCACGTCGATCGGTACGCGGGCGAGAATGCTCTGGTCGGCGCCGAGAATGATGACATGGCGGCCGGCGGCGATGCCCCAGGAGGGAATGAGACCGGGCAGCTGGCTCTGCAGCCGCTCGATAGCGGCGGGGCGATCCTGGCGGATGGTGCCGATGCGCTCAAGCCGTTCGGTGAGCAGATCGGCCAGTGCGGCGAGATCGCGCTTCGTCGCGTTCTGCCTCTGCCGGCTCTGGTCGAGAACCTGGACGACGGCGCCAAAGAAGATGGTGATCAGGAAAGCGATGATGAGGGTGGGGACGGCGCGGCGGAGCGCAGGCTCCGCTATCAGCAGTCGATGGTACGCCGGTTTTGCGATCGATTGCGCCAACCCCTTGATCGAATCGGATTGAACGCACGCATTCGCCGCGTGTGCACGCGCCATACCCTTAGCCCCCTCGGAATGTCCGTTTGCACATGCTCGAAAAGACTGCCCCGCCGCTTCGAATCGCAATGTGATATGAATCCACTTTGCGCGGGCTGTCGAGAGTCAACGAAACGTTAACGTGAAATAAATTCTATCCAAGGGAAAAATTAGGCTGCCGCGGGCGCGCCACGAGTCCGAAGCGGGAACACCAATCTTCTTTTTCGCGGCGCGGCCAATCGGTCGCGATAGCTGACGCGAATACGCAGGTGTTGCGAGCAATCGATTCCGGATTGACCCCGCTCATCCCATTTCGCGTGAAATGCAAATAGAAGGACGTCGTTGCCGTCAGTCGTCGCGTTTCAGTTCGATCGACGTATGGCGGCGACGCCGGCAACGCAATCAGCGCTTTGCAATATCGAAGGGTCTTGTTGAAGGCCTTGCCTTGGCGGCTTGGTGCGGCTAAAAGGTTGTATCATACAACATTATGTTCGGCGTGATCATGGCTGCCAAAGTGCCCGACTTCCACATTGCCGCGATCCGGGATGCCTCGCGAAGGCTCGTCCGGGAACTCGGCTTCATGAAAAGCACGTTGGCGGGCACCGATCTGCCGCCGTCAGCGGTCCACGCTTTGCTGGCGATCGGTGCGAGCGGGGCGCTGACCTCGGTCGAGCTATCCAAGGTGCTCGCCTTGGAGAAATCCAGCATCAGCAGAATGGTCCGGAAACTGATCGAGGCAGGAGAATTGGTGGAAAAGACCAGCCATCAGGATGGCCGGGTGAAGCCGTTGTCCCTGACGAAAAAAGGTCGCTCGACGCTGGCCGCGATCAACAAGTTCGCGCAGAATCAGGTCGTCTCGGCGCTGAACCACCTCAGTCCTGCAGCCCGTCGAACCGTGCGGGACGGGTTGGCCTCCTACGCGGGCGCGTTGGAGGCGAGCAGGACGGGAAGATCTGGTCAGAGTCCGCGGGGCTTCGTGATCGAGAGCGGTTACCGCTCCGGCGTCATTGGCCGGACGGTCGAAATGCATGCGCATTACTATGGGCAGGCCGTTGGCTTCGGCCGTTTTTTCGAAACTCAGGTCGCTGCCGGACTGGCTGACTTTGCAAGCCGTTTGGGTAATTCCCGCAATGAACTCTGGGTGGCCCTTCACTCGGGCGACGTCGTCGGTACGGTCGCGATCGATGGCGAGGACCTGGGAGCGGGCGTGGCGCATCTGCGCTGGTTCATTGTCGACGACAGCCTGCGCGGGCAGGGCATCGGCCGAGCGCTCCTGGCAGAAGCCGTCGGGTTCTGCGACAGGCAGGGCTTCGCCGAAACCCAGCTGTGGACGTTCCAGGGTCTCGATGCCGCTCGCAGGCTCTATGAGGGCCATGGCTTCTCGCTCGCAGAAGAGAAACCGGGGCGCCAGTGGGGCAGCGAGGTCATCGAGCAAAGATTTGTCCGTCCCTGTTCGTTGCGCGACCTGTCCCGGGAAGCCCCACTGCAAATGGTTCGAGGTTAGCAATCATGAACGAAGTTGCCCTGACGGCTCTCGCCGGTGTGCATCCCGCTCTGCAACCAAGCGGAAGGCTTGCGGACAAGGTTTGCCTGGTGACCGGCGGCGGCACTGGAATTGGCCGGGCGGCCGCGCTGCGTTTCGCGCTTGAGGGCGCATCAGCCGTTCTCATCGGTGGTCGTCGTGTGGCGGAAGGCGAGGCGGTTGCCGCGGAAGTACGGGCGGCCGGTGCCGAGGGTGTGTTCGTGCGAGCCGACGTCACGCGGGAAGAAGACGCGGCCGATCTGGTCCAGACGGCGATCCGCCGCTTCGGGCGGCTCGACGTGGCGTTCAACAACGCGGGCGTTCAGGAGCGACGCGCCTCCCTGGCCGACCAAGACAACGAAACCTATGCGAGAGTGTTCGACACCAACGTCCGCGCCCTCTTTCATTGCCTGCGCTTCCAGATTCCGGGAATGCTCAGGAGTGGCGGCGGCGCGATCGTCAACAACACCAGCGTCAGCGGTGTGCGCAATCCAAATCCCGGGCTGTCGCTCTATTCATCATCCAAGGCAGCCGCCATCGCGCTGACCCGTTCGGCGGCCATGGAATACGCGCCCCAGGGGGTGCGGATAAATGCCATCGCGCCGGGTCGTGTGGTGACCGACATGATGCTGGCGTCCGGCATCGCGGACATGAGCGCCGTCGCGGCGGGGCTGCCGCTGCGGCGAATGGGACGTCCCGAAGAGGTTGCCGGTGCGGTGTCGTGGCTTTTGTCCGATGATGCGAGCTACGTCGTCGGACATGTGCTGTGCGCCGACGGCGGCTTTCTCGCGGGATAGGCCCATCTGCCAAAGCCGGCCGTCGCACGGCGTCCATCGATGCCCGTTGGTGAATCCGCAGCCTACATCGTCACCACGATCTTGCCGAGATGCTGGTTGGCTTCCATGCGCTCGAATGCCTTGCCGATCTCGGCGAAGGCAAACACCTTGTCGATCGGCAGTTTCAACTTGCCGGATTCCACCGCCGGCCAGATGTCGGCGCGCACCGCGCTGAAGATGTCGCGGATTTCCTGCGGCGAGCGGGTGCGGAAGGTGACGCCGATGTAGTGAATGCGGCGCGCGGCATGGAGATCGAAATTGAAATCGCCGTGTGTGCCGCCGAGCCGGCCGACATTGACGATGCGGCCCATCACCTTGGTTGCCTTTAAATTCTGGTTGGCGACCGGTCCGGAAATCTGATCGATGATCAGGTCGACACCCTGGCCATCGGTCACCTTCAGCACCTGATCGACCCAGCCGGGATCCCTGGAGTCGATGGCGAGGTCGGCGCCGAATTCATGCAGCCGGCCGCGGCGTGCGGCGTCGGTGGAGGAGCCGATCACCGTCTTCGCGCCTTTGAATTTGGCGATCTGCAGCGCCATCAGGCCGACGCCGGAGCTGGCGCCCTGGATCAGGACCGATTGACCTTGCTGCAGCCCGCCATTGGTGACCAGCGCGTTGTGCATGGTGGTAATGGCGACGGGCAGGGTGGCCGCTTCCTCCCAACTCATGTTGGAGCTGGAGGGGACGTGGAATATCCGGCCGTGATCGGCCAGGGTGTATTCGGCGAAGGCCGCGCCGCCCGAGCCCATCACGCGATCGCCGACCTTGACGCCGCTGGCATCGGGTCCGATCTCCGCGACTTCCCCCGCCCATTCCATCCCCAGCACGGTGCCGGCGCCGCCGGCGCTGCCATGGACGTGGCCTTTGGTCATGCCGAGGTCGGCGCGGTTGAGGCCGCACGCGCGCACGCGGATCAGCACCTGCGTGCCTGTCGGCGATGGCTTGGCGACATCGGTAATCGCCCCGCCGTCGGCGCCGTAGACAAAGGCTTTCATCGGATCGTTCTCGTTTCTTTGTTGAAGTCTATTCCGCGGCCTGGCGCTGGCTGCCATCCATCATGGCTTCCAGCCGCGATCGGATGATGGCTTCGGCATCGCGCATGATGCGCGACACCAGTTCTTCGCAGGTGGGGATGTCATGGATCAAGCCCTGGACCTGACCGGCGGACCAGATGCCGTCTTCGGCATCACCGGTCGAATAGACCAGCTTGCCACGGGCGCCGGCGACGAGTTCGCGAACCTGTTCGAAGGTCGCGCCTTCCTTCTCCAGAGCCACCACCTGCTGGCTCACCGCGTTCCTGGCAACCCGCGAGGTGTTCCGCATGGTGCGGAAGATCAGGTCGGTCTCGCGCTCGTCATTGGCGACGATGCGCTCCTTCACCAGTTGATGGATCGGGCTCTCCTTGGTGCACATGAAGCGTGTGCCCATGTTGATGCCCTCGGCGCCCAGCGCCAATGCCGCCACCAGGCCGCGGCCATCGCCGAATCCGCCAGATGCGATCATCGGAATCTTGATCTTGTCGGCGGCGGCCGGGATCAGGATCAGGCCCGGTGTATCGTCCTCGCCGGGATGGCCGGCGCATTCGAAACCGTCGATGGAGATCGCATCGACGCCCATCCGTTCGGCCGACAAGGCGTGGCGCACGCTGGTGCATTTGTGAATGACGATGACGCCGTGCTTCTTGAATTCGGTGACGTGGTCCTGCGGCTTGTTGCCGGCGGTTTCGACGATCTTGATGCCGCTCTCGATGATCGCGGCGCGATATTCCGCGTAAGGCGGCGGCTTGATCGAGGGCAGGATGGTCAGATTGACGCCGAACGGTCTGTCGGTCATCTCGCGGCAGCGCGCGATTTCTTTCGTAAGGTCTTCCGGCATCGGCTGCGTCAGCGCGGTGATCATGCCCAGCGCGCCGGCATTGGCCACGGCGGCGACCAACTCGGCGCGGCCGACCCACTGCATGCCACCCTGCACGATCGGGTGTTCAACGCCGACGAGTTCGGTAAATCGCGTCTTGATCATGGTCGGTCCCCGAAACTGTTTCCCCGGCGCAATGGATTGCGCACGATGCGATGTTCTTGATCTTGCCGGGAAGAGGATGCCGCCCAACCGGACGAATGTCCATCGAACAGGGGCCGGCGCACCATGCGGAAATGGCGGACGCCCTGCGGCGATTTGCAGGCCTGGGCTGCCGGCGAATTCCTATTGACGGAATTCGTTATGCAACTCGCCGATGCCGTCGATCGCGATGGTCACGGTGTTGACCGGTTCCTTCATCACGCCGACGCCGACCGAGGTGCCGCAGCAGATCAGGTCGCCCGGCAGCAATGTCATGTCGTGCGAAATCTTGCTGACGAGTTGCTGCGGGCTGAAGATCATGTCCGCGACGGGATAGTTCTGTCGCTCGGCGCCGTTCAGGATCGTGCGTACGCTGAGCGATGCGGGATCGATGCCGGCCGTGATGACGGGGCCGAACGGGCCGAAGCCATCGAAGCTTTTGGCACGCGTCCACTGCGCAAAGGTCGCGTCGCGGTTGAGGATGTCGGCGGCGGTGATGTCGTTGACGCAGGTATAGCCGAAGATGAAGCCATCGGCCTGATCCGCGGAAATGCCATTGCAGGGCTTGCCGATCACGATGCCGAGTTCGCCCTCATAGACCACCTTGCCGTCATAGGACGGTGGCTTGGTGAC
>JAQGKA010000087.1 GCA_028290355.1 Tardiphaga sp.
GCAGAAACACGCCGATCAGGATCAGGAACAAGGTCGGGATCGAGGCGGCGAGACGCCGCCCCGCAAGGGTCAAGATGCGCATCAGGCTATCTTGTCGGAGTTTGCGTCACGCCGATAGCCAAAGATCGTGCCAGCTCGACGATCCCCAGCGCGGCGTATTGGAATGGTTGCGCGCCTTGGCGGTGATGACCGTCACGAAGATCTGCTCGATCGGCATCCAGACCGGCAATTCGGTATTGGCCTCCTTGACGAATTCGGCATAGAGCGCCTTGCGCTTGACCGGATCGATCTCCGTGGCCGCATCGTCGATCACCTTGTCGATCGCCGGGTTTTCCCAGCCCCATTGGTTGGTCCACGGCGCGCCCTTCGGCTGTCCCGAACGATACCACACCGTGGTCGATACCGCGGGGTCGTTGCGGTACTGATGCCAGCCGGTGGCGAGGTCGAAGGCGTGGTCGTCATAGACCTGCTTCAGGAAGCCGCCGCCATCGTTGCGGACGTTCTCGACCTGGATGCCGACTTCGCCCAGCGACTGCTGGATGAAGGTCGCCCACAGCGAGATGTCCTCGCCCCAGGGGGCCGGAAGCAACCGTAGCGAGAAGCGGCTGCCGCCTGCGCCCGCCTTGAAGCCTGCCTCGTCGAGCAGCGCGATCGCTTTCGCCTTGTCGTAAGGATATTGCGGCGTGTTCGGGCCGGGGAAGAAATCCGTCGAGACCGACGGAATCGGGCCGGTGCCCAGCTTGGCGAAATCGCCCAGGAAGTTATCGATGAAGAACGGCACGTTGATCGCATGCGCGATGGCGCGCCGGACGCGGATGTCGGCCAGCTCTTTGCGGCGGAAGTTGAACTCGATGGTGTTGGTTCGCGCGTTGCCTTCGTTGCCCTTGGTGGAGACGACGAAGCGCTTGTCCTTGCCGAGTCGCGCCGTGTCGGAAATCGTCAGGCCCGTGAACGGGCTGTAATGCAATTCGCCGGCTTCCATCTGCGCAGCGGCCGCCGCGCGATCGGTAATGACGCGCCAGGTAATCCGGTCGAGATAGGGCGCGTTCGACCGCCAGTAATCGGGGTTGCGGTCGGCAATGATGTATTGGCCGCGTTCGTATTTGACGAACTTGAAGGGTCCGGTGCCGACCGGGGAAAGATTGGTCGGATTCTGACGGATATCGCCGGATTCATAGAGATGCTTGGCCGAGATGTAGCCGAGGTCCGGCAGCGCGCGCAGCAGCAGCCCCAGCGGCATCGGCCGCTCGTAGCGGAACACGGCGGTGAGGGGATCGGGTGTGTCCACCGCGGTGAGGAAGAGCTGCAAGGTGGAGCCGTAATTGAGGATCTTCTTCCACATGTTCATGGCGGTGAATTCGACGTCTGCCGAGGTGAACGGCTTGCCGTCGTGCCAGGTGACCCCCTTGCGCAGCTTGAACGTGATGGTCTTGCCGTCGGGCGACGACTCCCAGCTTTCGGCGAGGACGCCGACCGGCTGGCCCTTGGCGTCGAGATCGACCAGCGCCTCCTGGATCTTGCCGCCGATGATATAGACCCCGGTGGAGGCCTGAATGCTTGGGTTGAGCTGGCGTTGTTCTGCACCGTAATGGACGTTGAACACCCCGCCCTTGCGGGGCGTCTCCTGGGCGAAGGCGCGCATCGGGTTGAGCACGTTGGCGGCAATGGCGGCGGACGTTAGAAGCGCCGTGCGGCGGTTGATTTCCCAGCGTGTCATATCGATGAATTCCCTTGGCGCGAAGATACCGGCGCCCCTTTCAGGACGCACTGCCGCTGAAATTACGCCACAACGGCGAACAGAGTCATACTCTAATCGAGCCTAAATTAGGAAATCCTTGCACATACGTCATGTCGGCGAGTGCGAGAACCCGCCAAGGTCTTTGGCGGGGCCTTCCCCCGGCGACTTGCAGGCGTAGCCTCAGTGGCCGCAAAGAGGGCTCGACATGGCAGGACCACGCACAGAGCATGGCGCTGTATCCCAAAGCCTGTATTGTATAGACAAATCTGAGGTTTTTTCTGAAGGGGCAACGATGCCGCCGGTCTATTTCACCTACCTCAACCGACACGATATCGAAGAGCTCAGTCTGACCGACGACGAGATTCTGGCGGCGATCGAGAGCAGCCTGGCGACGCAGGGCCGCGGCGAAGCGGTCATCGAGCCGCGCATGCACCTCGAACCCGGACTTGCCCGCGGCCATTTCAACGTCCTGCGCGGCGCCCTGAATTCGCCTCCCCGAAGCTCTGCAGGCGTCAAGATCGTCGGAGACTTCGTCGATAATTATAAAGTTGGCCTGCCTTCCGAGCTCGGCGTCCTGCTGCTGTTCGATCCGCGCACCGGAGCGCCACAGGCAATCATGGATGCCAGCGGCATCACCGACATGCGGACCGGCGCGGTCACGGCGATCGGCGCGAAATACCTGGCGCGCAAGGATTCGAAAATCCTCGGCCATATCGGCGCGCGCGGCACCGCCTACTGGAACGTGCGGCTGCTCAATCATCTGTACGATTTCGATGAGATCCGCGTGCATTCGCGGCGGCCCGAGAGCCGCAACGCCTTTGCCGAGAAGCTGAGGCAGGACCTCGGCAAGCCGATCATCGTCACCGACGACTGGCGTAGCTGCGTCGAGGGCGCCGACATCGTCGTCGAAGCCTCGCGGTTGCTGGAGCCGAAGGTGATGCTGGAAACCGACTGGATCAAGAAGGGCGCCTTCGTGGTGCCCTACGGCACCATGAGTGCGATCGACCTGTCTCTGACCGATATCATGCAGAAGCTGGTCGTCGATGATTGGGGGCAATGCAAGGCCGGCAAGTTCGGCAGCCTGCGCGCCCATGTCGAAGCCGGCAAGCTGTCGGAACAGACGCTGCACGCCGAACTTGGTCAGATCGTTGCCGGCCTGAAGCCTGGCCGCGAGAGCGATTCCGAAACCAACCTGCTGTGGCACCGGGGCCTGTCGCTGTCGGACATCGCGCTTGGCCATGCCATGCTGGAAAAGGGCGAGCGCCTCGGCATCGGCCAGCGCCTGAAATTCGCCTGAGGCGACTTCATGAGCCTGATCGCCAATGCGCGGATGTATGCGGTCGCGCCGGGCGCAGCTCAGGCTTGGAAGCGGCTGTTTGCGTGGCTCGCGGCGCATAGCGGCGTCGACCTCGAGGCGATCGACCACGCTGCGCCGGCGCCGCTTGAGGAACTGTGGTCGCGCAGCGATCTCGGCTGTGCCTTCATGTGCGGATTCCCGTTCGCCCGATCGCAGTCGCGTCCGAAGGTTGTAGCCGCCCCCGTTCCGTCAGACCCCCGCTATGGCGGACTGCCGGTCTATTTCACCGATCTCGTCGTGCGTGCGGACTCGGCCTTTCAGACGCTGGAGGATACGTTCGGAAAACGGCTCGGCTATACGGTCGAGACCTCGCATTCCGGTTTCAACGCGCTGCGCCATCACCTGCTGCCATTTCGCAGGGATGAGCGACCGAAGCTCTATGCCGAAACGATTGGCCCGCTGGTGACGCCGCGGCGCGTGATCGAGGCTTTGCTGGCGGACGAGATCGATATCGGCCCGCTCGACGGTTTCGCGCTCGATCTCGTCCGGCGCCACGCGCCGGCGCTCGCTGCGCGCCTGCGCATCGTGGCGACTACGGATGCCGCGCCGATTCCATTGCTGATCGCCAGTCCGGCATGTCCGGACGAAACGGTGGCGCGTCTGACAGCGTCTCTCGTCGCCTTTGGCGTGGCACCGGAGTGTGCGTCCTTGCGCGACGAATTGTGCCTGTCGGGATTTGCGCCCGTGGTGCCGGAAAAATACGAGAAGACGATCGCCTGGGATCGCGAGGCCATCGCAGCCGGCTATGCTATGCCTGGATGAGCCGGCCGCACTGCCTGCCACCAGATCGCAAACGCGTCCGGCGCTGCCGGCGGCAGCACCGGAAATCGCATGATGGTCAGGCCTTCTTGAGCGCGGCTTCCACGTAACTGTTGGTCCAGAAGTCCTTCGCCTGCGGGGCGGCGCCGCCGGTCTGCGTCGAGAATTTCAGAAGCGCTGCGATGGTTTCGTTGGTCAGGCGGCCGTTGCCGCCCAGCCCGTCGACCAGCGCGTTCACCGAGGCGCGAATGATCGATGGCGAAACCTTGCTGAAGAATTTTTCGGTGATCTTGTCGGAGACTTTGTTCGGATCGGCGGCAACGGCATCTGAAGCCGCGTTCATGGCGCGCAGTGTCCGAACGATCCGCGCCCGCACCTCGGGAGTGGGTTCCGACTTCGCTACCAGCACGAGGCTCGGGATGATGTCCGCGCCGGCGATCTCCTTCGACGGGCGAACCAGCACGGTGCCGTAGTCCTTGTCGACCGCGATGGCGCTCTCCGGCGGGCTCAGGACGAAGGCGTCGATCCGTCCGTTTTCCAGCGCCGCGCCGAGCGCAGGAGGCGATCCGACCACGGCCAGTTTGACATCCTTCGGGCTGAGTCCGCCCTGAGTCGCGAGCCAGCGGGCGACCCGGTCCTGCGCGCCGCCCAGCGCACTGACGCCGACGACGGCGGTTTCGAGAACGCCGAGGCGCTTGTTGAGCGGCGCATCGAGTGCCACGCCGCTCTTGGCGAGGAAGGCCTTGGAGACCGTGAGGTCATAGGGCAGCTTGCTCATCAGCGTGTAGATGATCTTGAAGGGTTGGCCCTTGGCGATGGCGGCCAGCGCCGTGTCGCTGCCGACGGCGGCAAGTTCGAGATCGCCGGAATCAACCGCGGCAAGCACCGCGGGATCGCCACCGGGGATCGATGCCCATTCCAGCGCGATATTTTCCGCCGCGAACGTATCGAGCGCGCGCGCCGCGAAGATCTTCAGGAAGCTGAGCGACGTCGTCGGCTGGCCGAGCCGGACCTTGTCGGGCGCCGGCTGGCTCCAGGCGCGCGAAGCGAGCGCAGGGATCGCAAGCGTGGAAAGCAGGGCGGTCCGGCGGTTGATCAGCATCTTGTTGATCAGCATTTTGGCTCCTTTCAGGAAGCTTCGGGCGGAACGCCCTGCATCGACGGCCGCCAGCGCAACAGCCGTCGCTCCAGCCGGGTGGCAAGCGCATTCATCACCATCACGAAAGCCAGCAGAATGAAGATGCCCGCGAATACGCTGGCAGGATCGTAGGTCGAGGAGGCGTAGTTGATGAACAGGCCAAGGCCGGCGATCGAGGAGGTGAACTCGCCGACGATGACGCCGATCACGGCATAAGGAATCGCCATCCGCATCCCCAGCAACAGGAAGGGCGCCGCCGCGGGCAGGTAGATGTGCCGGCCGAGCTGCCGCTCATTGGCGCCGAGCACCATCGCCAGGTTGACGACCTCGCGATCGATCGAGCGCACACCCGCATAGACGTTGTAGAATACCAGGAAGAACACCATCGTGCCGGCCAGCATCACCTTCGACCAGATGCCGATGCCGAACCAGATCACGAACAGAGGCGCCAGCGCGATCTTCGGGATGCCGTAGAACGCCATCACATAGGGCTCGACGATGCGCGCGGCGCGCGGCGCGCGGCCGAGCGCATAGCCGAGCAGCAAGCCCAGCGTGACGCCGATGACATAGGACAGCACCAGTTCCTTGCCGGTGACGGCGAGGCTCGGCCAGATCTCGCCGGTGGCGAACAGCTCATACAGCCGCTTCGCGATATCCGTGGGCTTGCTGACGTAAGACTCGCGGATCAGCCGCCCGGAGGCATATTGCCAGCCGCACAGCATGATGATGCCGGGAGCCGCGAGCATCAGGCCGCGGCCGAGTGGCGCCCAGAGCTGGCGCAGGGATCGATGTTCGGCTGGGCGTGTTGCCAGTTGATCGGTCATGCGGCGCGCCTGACCTTGAGTTCGCTGCGGAACACCGACCACACGCGGTCATAGGCTTCGGCGAAACCGGGGATGGCGTGCGGCTCGAACATGTCGCGCGGCCGCGGCAGGTCGATCGGAACCTCCGCGAGGATGCGCGCCGGCCGCCGGCTCATCACCACCACGCTGTCCGAGAGCATCACGGCCTCGGTGATGTCATGGGTGACGAACAGGACGCTGGCGCCTTCGGCGGCCAGCATGGTCTGCAAATCGTGCTGCATCACCATGCGGGTCTGCGCATCCAGCGCGCCGAACGGCTCGTCCATGAGAATCGTATCAGGCTTGTAAACGAGCATGCGGGCGATCGAAGCGCGCTTCTGCATGCCGCCGGACAATTGATAGGGATAGTGGCCCTCGAAGCCGGTGAGGTCGACCTTGTCGACCGCCTGCTGTGCCCGGGCGCGCCGCTCGGCAGCCTTGACGCCGCGCAGCAGCAACGGGAATTCGACGTTTTCGATCATCGTCTTCCACGGCAGCAGCTGCGCCTGCTGCGGGACGAAACCGATGGTTCGGTTGACGTCCGAGACCAGGATGCCGTTGTGGAAGACCTGGCCGGCGGTCTGCTTGAGAAGACCCGCCGCCATCTGCAGCAAGGTGCTCTTGCCGCAGCCGCTCGGTCCGATCACGCTGACGAACTTGCCCCGCGGCACTTCGAACGAGATGTCGTTCAGCACCGGCAGCGGCGGCTCGCCGGCGAGGCCCGGAAAACTTTGTCGGATCGCCCGGAAGCTCAGTGCGCTTTGCGTGTCATGGTCGGTCATTGTGATGGTCCGTTTGGCCCTGCCGTATTAGGCGCCTCGATCAATTCATGCGCCGGAACGAAAACGGACTCATCTGATCGGCGGTGCGTCCGTGCGGATCCCAGTTGGTCCAGCCGTCCCAGATCCGCTCGCCGGCAGCCTGCGCCTGATCGCGCAGCGAAGCCATGTCGACGTTCGGGATGCGGCCATTCTCGACGCGAACAATTCCGTCCACGATCACCATGTCGATGTCATCGCCAACGCCGCAATCGACCAGGCTCTTGATTGGATCGCGCACGGGACCCATGCGCAGCGAATCCCGCCCCGTCATGTCGATGATGACGATATCGGCGCGGGCGCCCGGCGCCAGCCGGCCGATATCGGTGCGCCCCAGCGAACGGGCGCCGCCCAGAGTCGCTGCCTCGAACACTTCGCCGGCGGTTGCCGCTTTCAGGTTGCGGCTCGCGACCTTGCCGAAATACGACGCATTGCGCATCTGGATCACCATGTCCCGCGGATAGGTATCCGTCCCCAGTGCAATATTGACGCCAGCTTTCTTGTAGCTTTGCCAACTGTCGAGAAACCGGCCACGCCGCGCGATGTTCACCGGGCAATGCGAAATCGAGCAATGGTGGTGGCCCATGATCTCCAGATCGCGGGCGCCGGAATAGTTCATCAGCGGATTGTCCGCCGTGAAGTTGCCGTGGCCGATATTCAAGGTGCTCGACATCAGGCCGACATGTTCGAGCAGTTCGATCGACGTCATCTGATGCTCGCGGATCATATCGAACACTTCGAGGATATTATACGCCGCATGGATGGCGACGGGGAGCTTGCGTTCCTTTGCAACCTGCGCGGCGGCGCGCATCAGGTCGATCGTGCAGGTTTCGATCTCGCGTGGCACGAGGATGCCGCGAACGCGATCGTCACACGCCCCCTGCTGCTTGTCGATGAAACCGAGCGCGAGTTCGAATTCACGCTTGCCGGACGCTTCGTCGATCACCCGCGTCAACTTGCCGTCAGCGCCACCGACCCAGCGACCGCTGTCGAATCCGGGCCCGAGATAGGCCCGGATGCCCAGTTCCTCGACCTGCTGCAGCAGCGCTTCCTGCACTTTGAGCTGACTTCCGAATTCCACGAAGGTGGTGATGCCGTTGCGCAGCAGTTCGGCGACGGTAAATCGCGCATTGAGTGCGAGATCGTCAGCGGCTGACTTGTCGTCGGGGCGCGCATAGCGCGGATCGCCGCCGACGCGGGTGCCTTCCTTGGCGACGCTGATTTCGAGGAACGGCTGGCCGAAATAATCCGGACGGCCGATATCGGAAATCAGCCGATGCGAGGCCCTGTGGCCGGAGTGAACGTGGGTATCGATGAAGCCTGGAATCACCAGTCGCGTGGACGCGTCGATTTCCTTGTCGACGCGTCCGTCGAATTTCTCGCCGACGAAGATGACAGCATTACCTTCGTAGACCAGTTCGGCATTGCGCCAAAGCGTATGCCCATTGTCGTCATGTCCAACCAGCCATCCGCATGCAACGCGTGTTCTCATTGGTAGTCACTTCCGGTTGAGGGGATTTGACGCGGTTCCGTGATCCGTGGCTCATCGGACGAGCGGCTCGACGCCGGGCGCGCGGGATCTGTTGCAAACATTCCACCTTCGACATCGCAGCAGATATCCGGTTGGCACCTAATCGTCAGTATACCTCGTATCTCCTGACGTCTTTGTTGAAATGATGGGCAGATGGATGGAAATAGCAGCATGGCTTGTGAGCAAAGGTGAGGCAAATTGCGGCGCGATGTGCGTGGTCACCATACGCAGCGGACATCAGAATGTCTTGAGAGCAATCGCTGCGTTGTTGAGTTCGTCGCTGGACGTAATCAATCGAGTCAGCGCCTCAAGGAAGAATATTTTTTCTTCCGCCGGCAGCGCGGCAATCGTGCGTTCATGGGCAAGGGCTGCGGCGGCTTCCAGCCTTTTTAGCAGCGCGCGGCCTTGATCTGTGAGAGATGCGAGCATCATTCGTCGGTCGGTGGCGGATGCGTGACGCTTCAAGAGCCGTCGGGTCTCAAGCCGTGCGACCACGTCGGCCACATTGGTGCGATCCAGCGCAACAGCGCGGGATAACGTCGCCTGATCGACGGTTCCCAGCTCATGCAGGGCCGTCAGCACGCTATATTGTATCGGGGTTATCTGTTCGGCGGCGCATTCCTCGGCGAACAGCGCGACGTGAATTTGATACAGCCGGCGGATCAAAAAGCCCGGCCGGGTCTGCAGCGTATGGGACCGCTGTCGCATTCTGCCTTCAGGATCCCCAGTCTGCGATGTGGCGGCTGCAACAGGAGACGAGACGGCGGCGATCTTGCGCGGCGCCGGCTTTTGGCGCGAAGGCTTTTTCGCTGGTCGCGCGACGGGCACCGTAGGGCTCACTGGACTAAAATTCCGTTCATCGCCCCGAACAAAGCCGGGCATCCTTGATCGATCGAGTATGATGCCGGATGATGAGGAAGCCAAGCTTCTGCTTTCGAAAGAAAGCGGCGCATGAAGGGCAGAGAAGGCGAAGGGATGAACAACCGTCGGAAGCCGGATCAAGAGCGCTTATCAACGCCTCCGGGCGTCCTGGTCCGGCGCGTGCACCAGATCTATCTCGCGATTTATGCGCAGAAATGCGCCTCGTTTGGCACCACGCCGGTGCAGTCAAGCATCATGCAGGTGCTGCTCACGCAGCCTGGAATAGACCAGGTCGCTCTGGCAGGAGAAATCGGGATCGATCGGACGACAACCTCCAGCGTCCTGTCGCGACTCGCGGCTCGCGGAATTGTCAGGCGTGACATCGATCCCGAAAATCGCCGGACCAAGCGTGCGTTTCTGACGGAACAGGGAAAGGCGCTGCTGCTCAGCATGCAGGACGCCATCGATGCGGCTCACGGTCAGTTGATCGAGCCGCTCAACCGTGACGAACGCAAACGGTTTCTCGGACAGCTGGTGCAGCTGGTGCAGGCCAACAACGATCGTGGCCGGGCGTTCCTGCGATATCTCTGATGCCACCCAAAAAAAGAGGGCCGAAGCCCTCTTTCAAATTCACCAGCGGCGGCCGCCGTGCCATCCGCGATGCCAGCCTCCGCCATAGCCGTAATGCGGCCGACCATAGCCATAGCCGTAAGCATAGCCGGGGGTGCGGAAGCATCGTCCGTAGCGGTCGCACACCAGGCGGACCTGATCGATGTTCGACGCGACGTCGGCATTCGTCGCCAGGCCGATGGGCATCGCCGACGCCGCTCCCGCGGAAAGGGCCGCTCCACCGAGAGCCGCGAGGCCGACAAGTGCAAATTTCAGTTTCATGATGATCTCCCATTGCGTGTAACTAAATGCATCTTGGGAAAATCGAGATGAACCATTGATGAGCGGCAAACGAATCCACATTAAGAGTTCGTAACCCTTCTGCGAATGCGCTGCGGCTCGCAATGAGCGCCGGTTTCAATACCCAGCCACTTCGCTTTCTTTTCCGCGCGGTTGGCATGCGATCGAAGCTGTGGTCAATTGCCGGACTGGCATCACATCGAAGTGAAAGAATCCTGAGCAAATGGGCAATATCAATCCTGATCCTTTCACAACGCGGCCGGAAATCGAGGGCACGTTCGGCGTCGTCACCTCGACGCACTGGATTGCCACCGCGGTCGGCATGGCGGCTCTTGAAAAGGGCGGCAACGCCTTCGATGCCGGCGTCGCCACCGCTTTCACACTGCAAGTGGTCGAACCGCATCTGAACGGCCCTGGCGGCGACGTGCCGATCATCGTGCACGACATGACACGCGGACGCACGGAAGTGATCTGCGGGCAGGGACCGGCGCCGGCTGCCGCAACCATCGAATATTATCGCGACCAGGGTCTGGATATGGTGCCCGGCACTGGACTGCTGGCCGCCTGTGTCCCCGGCACTTTCGAATCCTGGATGCTATTGCTGCGCGATTACGGCACGATGCGGCTGCGCGACGTGCTGGAACCCGCGATCGCCTATGCGCGCGATGGCTATCCGCTGGTCGAACGGGCTTCGGCGACCATTGCCACCGTCGAGCAGTTGTTCCGCAAGCACTGGCCAACCTCGGCCGCGGTCTATCTGCCGAACAACGAGGTGCCGGTGCCCGGCACGCTGTTCACCAACAAGGCGCTGGCGGGGACCTATCAGCGCATTCTCGACGAGGCGGAGAGCGCTGGATCCGATCGCGTCGCGCAGATCGAGCGCGCACGGGCGACGTGGTCCAGCGGTTTTGTCGCCGAGGCGATCGATCGCTTTTGCCGCACCCAGGAGGTCATGGATGTCACGGGATCGCCGCATCGCGGCGTGCTGACCGGCGACGACATGGCGCGCTGGCAGCCGACTATCGAAGTGCCGCTGACCTATGACTATGGGCGCTACACCGTCTGCAAGCCCGGTGTCTGGAGCCAGGGCCCGGTGATGCTGCAGCAGCTGGCGCTGCTGAAAGGTTTCGCGCTCGATGGACTCGATGTCGCCGGACCGGAATTCATCCATCTGCAGATCGAATGCGCCAAGCTGGCGTTTGCCGATCGCGAAAAATTCTACGGCGATCCGAATTTCAGCGAGATCCCGATCACGACCCTGCTGTCCGACGCCTACAATGACGAACGTCGCAAGCTGATCACCGACAAGGCGTCGCTGGAGTTTCGGCCCGGTTCCGTCGAGGGCTTTGGTTCGGTCATCAAGCAGCGCCATCAGGAAGGGCGCCGCGAAGCGGTCGGTGCGATGGGAGCGGGCGAACCGACGGTTGGACGGTTCGGCGAAGTGCGCGGCGACACCGTGCATTTCGACATCGTCGATCTGGCCGGCAACATGATTTCCGCGACGCCCTCGGGCGGCTGGCTGCAATCGTCGCCGGTAATTCCGGAACTCGGCTTCTGCCTCGGCAGCCGCGCGCAAATGTTCTGGCTTGAGGAAGGCCATCCGGCGGCGCTGGCACCCGGCAAACGGCCGCGCACCACGCTCAGCCCATCCATGGCGTTGCGCGATGGCGAACCCTACATGGCGTGGGGCTCGCCGGGCGGCGATCAGCAGGACCAATGGACCACGCAGTTCTTTCTTCGGCACGTTCACGCAAAAATGAATCTGCAGGAAGCGATCGACGCCCCCGCGTGGCACTCCGAGCATTTCCCGATCTCGTTCTGGCCGCGCACCTCGCGCCCCGGCGTTCTCGTGATAGAGGACCGCGTGCCGAAGCCGACCATCGACGCGCTGACAAAGCAGGGCCACATCGTCGAAACCGGCCCTTCCTGGTCAGAAGGCCGTCTAACCGCCGCCTCGAAGGTCGGGCGCCGCCGGCGCGCCGCCGCCAACCCGCGGGGCATGCAAGGCTACGCGGCCGGGCGCTAGCGGATATCCGAGATGACCTGGTCGATCATCGCCCGCGACACCGTGACCGGCCAGCTTGGCATCGCAGTTGCATCCAGATTCCTTGCTGTCGGTGCCCGCGTGCCCTTCGTTGCGGCTGGCGTCGGCGCCATCGCGACGCAGGCGCTCGTCAATCCCCATTATGGCATCGACGGCCTGAAGTTGCTGCAACAAGGGCGATCACCTCGTGACATCGTGGACATTTTGAAAAACGCGGACAGCGGGCATGCACACCGGCAGGTCCATCTGATGGATGCGCAAGGTCGCGTCGCCGCTCATACCGGGGAATCCTGCATCGACTGGTGCGGTCATATCGAGGGTGAGGGCTTCTCCATCGCCGGCAACATGCTCGCCGGCGCTGCGGTCCTCGATGACACCGCCACGGCCTATCTGGCGAATGGCGCATTGCCATTCGCAGCTCGGCTGATCGCGGCGATGCGCGCTGGAGAGGCTGCGGGTGGCGACAAACGCGGCAAGCAGTCTGCGGCGCTGTTGATCTATGGCGACGAGGAATGGTCGGCGCTCGACCTGCGCGTCGACGATCATTCCGATCCGCTCGGCGAACTCGATCGCCTTGAAGGCGTGAGCCGAAAGCACTGGACGCATTTTCGTCAATTTCTTCCGACCCGCGCCAATCCCGCGGGAGTGACCGATCGCAGCGTGATTGAAGCGGCCATCGCCGCGGCGACGGCGGGACGAGATTTATGACCGTTGCACCGCTGATCGAGATCGAAAATCTGCGGGTGGTTTTTCGCGGCGACAACGGACGCAGGATGCACGCCGTCGATCGCCTTAATCTCAGCGTCGCCAAGGGCGCGACGCTCGGCCTCGTTGGCGAATCCGGCTACGGCAAGAGCGTCACGTCACTGGCCGTGATGGGCCTGTTGCCGAAGGGCGCGGCGGAAATCACCGGCACGATCCGCTTCAACGGCTTCGATCTGCTGACTATCCCGGACCAGACCCTGCGCGATCTGCGC
>JAQGKA010000117.1 GCA_028290355.1 Tardiphaga sp.
CGTTACGGTACGGAGTGTTACGCAGATGGATATGGCCTTGATCGCCAGTGCTCTCGCTATGCAAGCGGCGGGAACGCAATCGCAGATCGCCACCACAATCATGAAGTCGAACGCCGATACCGAGAAATCGACGGTGCTGACGTTGCTCGGTGGCGCCCAGCAGTCATCGCAGGCCAATCTGGGGCCCGGCGTCGGCGGCAATCTCGATATCGCCGCCTAAGGCGCTGTCGAACCTGGCTACTGGTCGTTGGACGCAGCAGCCAGTGCCGCGCGAAAATGGCTCGGCGGCGCGCCGATGATGCGCTTGAAGGCGCGGCTGAACGCTGCTTCCGATTCATAACCGAGCCGGCGTGCGACCACTGCGATCTTCAAACGATCGCGAGTAAGCCACTGCTTTGCTTCCTGCATCCGCAATTGCGCGACGTAACGGGCCGGTGTTTGGCCGACGACATTGGCGAAGCGCAACGCAAATGCCGAGCGTGACGCATGCATGACGTTCGCCAGCGCCTCGACGGTCCAATCCTTGGTCGGATCACGATGGATCGCGGCGAGAACTCGCCCGATACCGGGGTCGCGCGCGGCTGCCACCCAGCCGTCAGAGCCGGAGCCTTTCTCCACCCAGTTGCGGATCAGTGCAGCGGCGACGACATCGGCCAGCCGCGTCAGCATTCCGCCGGCACCGACGCGATCCAGCGCCAGTTCGGACGTCATGGCCTCGAGCAGATGCGGGATGGCGGGCTCGTCGGTGGCAAGTTCGTGCATCTGCATCAGCTCAGGCATCATCAGAAGTAACGGATGCTGGCTGTCGAGGTTGAAGGTCATGCCGGCACCGAACAGCACGGTTTCTTCGCCATTGCTGTTGCCGCCGCTGCAGGTGTCGAGGATGCCGCAGCAAACCGGCTCGAACTGGCAATTCTCGACCGGTGCGGGGAAGGCATCGGGTGAACTCGCCAACGCGTGTTCTGCGCCGCGCGGCAGCAAGACCGCGTCGCCTGGTTCAAGGCGGACCCACTCGTCATCCAAAGTTCGCAGCCAGCAGCCGCGCTCGGCGACGAAGTGAAATTGCGCCTTTGGCCGTGCCGGGAATACCAGCCCCCATGGCTCGGTCATGCGGCAGCGGACGTAATCGACGCCCTCAATCTTTAAGCCCCGGAGCATTTCGGTCAGGGGGTGAGTGGCGACAGGTCTGGACGAATGATCAAGCATCGCGGGTTTTCTAGCATGGAAACTCTAAGAGGTCACCTCCATCTCTGGGGTTCCTTCCGGAGGCTGCCATGACTGATTCCGCCACTGCTGTACTTGATGCCGATGTTTCTCGAATAACCAATGAGCGGACGGACCCGGCTTGGGCGGCTGTTGTCTCTTTGATGCTTGGCGCGTTCAGCCAGGTCACCGCTGAATTCCTGCCGGCCAGCCTGCTCACGCCGATCGCCACCGATCTCGGCGTCTCAGTTGGTGCTGCCGGGCAGGTGGTGACGGCGACCTCCCTTGTCGGGATCATCGCCGGGCTTGCGACGGCCATTGTGACACGCACCATGGATCGCCGCGTCGTCCTGTGGTCACTGACGGTGCTGCTGATCGTGTCCAATCTGCTGTCAGCTACCGCAAGCAACCTGACGATACTGTTGCTTGCCCGCGTGCTGCTCGGCATCAGTCTCAGCGGTTTTTGGGCAATGGCAACCGCCACCGCGATGCGGCTTGTTCCGGCGGAGGCGCTGCCGCGCGCGATCTCGCTGATTTTCAGCGGCGTTTCGATCGCCACCGTCAGCGCCGCGCCGATCGGTGCATATCTTGGCGATCTCTGGGGCTGGCGGAACGTGTTCTTGCTGGCGGCCGTTGTCGGCGCCGTCGTGCTCGTCTTTCAGATGCTGACGCTGCCGCGCTTGCCACCGCTCACATCGCCGGATGTGCGTACGCTGTTCGTGCTGATGCGTCGGCCCAGTGTCCGGCTCGTGATGATCGCGATCGCCGTCAGTATCTCGGGCCACTTCGCCGGCTTCACTTACGTCCGGCATTTCCTCGAGCAGGTGCCGAAGCTTCCAGTCACTGCGATTTCGCTCGTGCTGCTTGCTTATGGCGTTGGCGGCTTCTTCGGCAATTTCGCGGGCGGGGCGCTTGTCGCGCGCAGTGCGAAACTTGCGATCGTCACGGGGTCTGCGGCGATTGCCGTGCTCGCGCTGGTGCTGTTTGTTTTTGGCGCTTCGGGCCTTGTCGCCGGCATTGCGGTTGGCCTCTGGGGTTTTGCTTTCGGCGTGTTGCCGGTTGGCTTCCAGACATGGATGGTGCGGGTCGCATCAGACGAAGCCGAATCTGCGGGCGGCCTGCTCGTGTCGGCTTTCCAGGTCGCGATCACCGTTGGCGCAGTCGTCGGCGGCATTCTGGTCGACGGTTTCGGCCCGTTCGGTGCTGTTGGTTATCTCGCAGCGGCGACACTGGCGGGCGCGCTGCTGGTGTTGCTGTCGCGCAGCGGCGAGGTGCCGGCCTGAAGCGCGAAGGGTGGCGGCAGCTTACTGCCTCACGGTTTCTCCTATATGAACGGCGTGATCCAGCCGATCCCGGCGCCACCGGGTTGCAGCAGGATCGCGAGCCGTCCGACCTCGGGAATGTCGAAGATCGGCCGCATCAGCGTCGCGCCGGCGGCGGTCGCCTTCTTGACGCGCGCATCGACATCATCGACCGCCAGATACGGCATCCAGCCATCGGGCACGGTTTCGTAGCCGGGGCCGGATGCAGGAAAAATGCCGCCCACCGGCGCGCCGTCCATGATCGCAATCCAGTAGGTTCCACCACCCGGCATGGGACGAGGCTCGTAGGTCCAGCCGATGGTCTCCTGATAGAATCGCTTGGCGCGTTCGGCGTCGCGCGTCACGAATTCATTCCAGTTGAAATGGCCGTGCGGAGTCATGCCCGTACCTCCTGCTTTCAATTACCCCTCGACGAGAGCCTTGAAGCCGCCAAAGATCATCCGCTTGGCATCGAATGGCATCGCCTTCGGGTCCATCATCTTGGTCAGCCGCGGGTCTTTCATCACCTTGGCGTTGACGCGGTCGCGGTCCTTGCGCGATTTGAAAACGATATAGGCGAACACCACGGTTTCGGCGGGCTTCAGCTTCACGCTCCGCGGAAACGAGGTGAGTTTGCCGACGCTGACGTCGTCGGCGACCGATTCACGGTATTCCAGCGCGCCATGCTCG
>JAQGKA010000133.1 GCA_028290355.1 Tardiphaga sp.
AGGAAATCCGCCGCATCACCACCAGACTCGCTCAAAAGCGCATTCAACCCGCACACATCATCGCATGGTCTTTCTGGCGCAGAGCTCACCAGGCTGCCGCTCAACGCGCTCACTTCAAAAAAAGACAACTGTAATGCTAGCGTAAGGGCATCGGCGGTCGCGGCACCGATGCGAGCTCTGGATCGGCAAGCGTCTGAGGCGTGGCTTGCGGTTGTGGTTCAGGTAGCCGCGGCACGTAGGGCGCGGCGGGCTGCGGCGGCGTGGGGTATGCCGCAGCTTGCTGGGGCGGGAGTGGCGGTATCGGCCTGCGCGCCTGCGCGGCGGCGGGCCGCGGCGGATGCGCCGATATCTTCGGCCGCAGGTTCTGCTCGGGAGCCTTGACCTCCGAAGCCCTGGTCTCGGAAGGCTTGATCTCGGAAGCTTTGGCCATGTCGCGGGACATTTGTTGCTGGCTGGCCTTTAGCTCCTCGATGCTGGCCTTGAGCTGCTCGATCTCCTGACGCGCGCTTGCGATATCGTTCGTCATCGAGCCGAGCGACGGCGCCGTTTCGAGCAATGGAGCGACAGCGGCCAGTGCGACGCTTTCCGGCGCGGTCTGGGCCGGCGATCCGGCTTGTGCAGGTGCTGGGTTCGCAGCCGTTGCCTCGACGGCAGGTGGGGTTGGTTGCGCGAGAAGCGCCGGTTTCTCCAGCGGCAGGAGTGAAGCGAGGACGCGCTGCGGCGCCCACCGCGCGATCATCTGTTCGGCCGTGCCGCCATAAGACTGCCAGGCGATGGCAGCGGCACCCGTGCATGCCGCCACCAGCAATGCGGCAGTGACGGCGCGTGCCGCTTGTCCGCCCATCGTCCGCCAGTGGCCGGGGGCCTGGACATCGCCGACGGCAGCAGGGCGAAACGTCGTATCGACCGGCGGAACCGCTGGGCCCGCGGGATGGTCGGCCCCTGTGTGGGTCTGCGGATTCGCAAAATGGCGCAAGCTGCGCGCCAGCCTGGAAAGCTCTTCATCCGTAGGCGCCATCAGGGCCACATGCGGCGCGACCGCAAGGACATCGTGCGGATCATCGGATGGTTTCGGGGTCATCGTTGTAAGCATGGGGCGCTCCGTACTCAGTCCAATGTCGGCGCATAGCGGCGTCCGACGGATTTCCGCGAGACAACGTCGTTCCTTCCTGCCCAGACTTCACTCCGGTTTGACCAAAGCAAGGCCTTACGGTGGAGAGTAGGAGGCCACTTATGGGAACAGCCTTCGGGAACCCGGCTCACCGAGCCAGCCCGATTTTCTCGCGACGAGCTAATGGATCGGCCGGACGTACGTCGCGGCCGGGTTGCCGGAACGCTGATTGACGTCTGCTTCGGATCCCGGGACCGATCTTTCCGGGAGGGAGGCCTTTTCGATTACAACTCGATCGGCACCGCGAGGCGGCCGATCAGCGCCGCCAGTTCATCGAGGTGATCGCTGTCGGGAAGATGATCGCTGTCGTGATGCTTCACGACGGCGGCGAGGCGGACGACACATTCGTCGTCGCTGATGAAGGGCAGGGAGTGCAGATCCGTGACGGGAAGCGCGCAATCGGTGTGAAGGGCTGGCATGGATCACCTCGTTCGATTCGGACTTGTTCGGGGTCACGGCGCTCAATGTCGGGGGCGAATAAGACGTTTTGGCGATGCACGCGTGGCGTTTCCGCGCCGCAGGGTCGGCCATCGATGCCAGACATAACCGGGCATACCTGCAAAAGATCCCGTAACATCAGGCCTTTTCTGGCTTTTTGCGGTATATCGACGCCGTCCGGGCGGGGTGCATTTCCCGCTTTCCAAGCCCGGATCGCTTTGTTATACGCTGCGGCCTGCGAACATTGCTTCGCTCGTTCCCTGGTAGCTCAGTGGTAGAGCATTCGACTGTTAATCGAATGGTCGCTGGTTCGAATCCAGCCCGGGGAGCCAAACACCTTTTCCGAAATTGCAGCTCAAGATCGTAGACCTGAGAAGTCTCGGCTACAGCCTCGCGGCATTGTCTTTTCACGATCCTTGCATCAGACTTCTTGCATGAGACTTCTTGCGTCAAACTTGGCGCTGCCGTAATTCCTCAACGAGGAACTTCCAGCCGCTTGCAAGGGATCGCCCATGTCCGACTTTTCGACCGCCCGTCAGAAGATGGTGGATGGTCAGGTGCGTCCCAGCGATGTCACCGATCTGCGCATCATTGACGCCATGCTGGCGGTGCCGCGCGAGGATTTTGTGCCTGTCAGCCAGCGCGCCATGGCCTACCTCGACATCGATCTCGACATCAGCGCGCCCGGCGCCTCGAAACGCTTCCTGATCAAGCCGGTGGTGCTGGCGCGGATGCTGCAGGCCGCCGACGTCAAGGCGACCGATAATGTGCTCGTGGTCGGCTGCGCCACCGGCTATTCCGCCGCCGTGGTCGCCAAGATCGCCGGCAAGGTCACCGCCACCGAAGGCGATCCGGCGCTAGTCGCAAAAGCCGCCGATTGTCTGGCCAGGCTCGGTTCCTCCAATGTTGTCTTCAAGGCGGCAATGGCCGCGGACGGCTACGCCGGCAACGGTCCCTATGATGTGATCGTGCTGGTCGGCGCCACGGAAATTGTCCCCAACGATCTGTATCGGCAGCTGGCGCCGGGCGGACGTCTGGTCGGCGTGTTCGCCATGACTCAACCGCAGCGGGCGATGATCGTCACCCATTCTCACGACGACTTCGGCAACCGGGCGCTGTTCGACGCCGCCGTACCGGTATTGCCGGGGCTGGAACGGCTGCCGGCCTTCGTTTTCTGATGACTTCGGCGGTAATATCGCCGCCGAAAATTACAAGTGTGGCTTGGATGCCCCATCGGCCAAGTTTCCATCGCGATCTCGCCGCGGGAGGTTCCGTCTCGCGGTTGCGAGGAATATGGTGAGTGGAGACTCAACAGACTAAGACCTGATTCCAGGGCCGCGACCGTGCGGCCGGATCAGTGAACGGCATGAATGGATTATCTCGGATGGTCGGCGTGAAAGTTCTGACGGGAGCAGCGGCTGCGGCCCTTTTACTGGCATTTGCTGGCGCGCCGCCGGCTCTCGCGGACACGATTGAAGCGGCGCTTGTCCGCGCCTACCAGAACAACCCTCAGCTCAACGCCCAGCGTGCTTCGGTGCGTATCACCGACGAGAATGTGCCGCAGGCACTGTCGGGCTATCGCCCGCGCGTCGCGGTGACGGCAAGCGGCGGTTATCAATACACCGACACGCTGGCTGGCGGCTCGAACGCGGTGGCGCATCTCAGCGGCGCGCAGATTCCGCGCAGCGTCGGCGCCACGGTCACGCAGACCTTGTACAACGGCCAGCAAACCGCGAACCGTACCCGGGTCGCTGAAAGCCAGGTTTCGGGCGCACGCGAAGGTCTTCGCGTACTCGAACAGTCGGTGCTGCTCTCCGGCGCCACCATTTACATGGACTACTTGCGCGACTCCGCCATCGTCGAGGTCCAGCGCAGCAACGTACGCGTGCTCGAACAGACGCTGAAGCAGACCCGCGACCGTTTCAATGTCGGTGAAGTCACCCGCACCGACGTCGCGCAGTCCGAAGCGCAGCTCGCCGCCGGCCGCACTCAGCAGTTGACCGCCGAATCCAATCTCACCACCACGCGCGCGAATTTCCGCCGCATCATCGGCAACGAACCGGTGGCTTTGGCCGCGGGCTCGCCGGTGGATCGCTTCTTGCCGGGCACGCTGCCTGGCGCGATCGATCTCGGCCTGACCGAAAATCCCAACGTCACGGCCTCGATGTTTGGCATCGATGTCAGCTTCCTCACGGTCAAGGTCAACGAGGGCGCACTGTTTCCGACGGTGACGCTGCAGGTTGGCGCGCAGCAGGCCTACGAGCAGACCATTTCAGTTCCGCGCGCTTTTACCGCCTCCGCGGTCGCCCAGGTTTCGGTGCCTATCTATCAGGGCGGCGGCGAATACGCACTGATCCGGCAGTCCAAAGAGAACCTGGCGCAGCAGCGCCTCGCACTCGAGCAGGTCCGCGACCAGACCCGCGCCGGCGTCGTGACGGCGTGGGGCCAGTTGCTGGCGGGCAAGGCGCAGGTGTCCTCGGCGCAGGCCCAGGTGTCGGCATCGGAAATCGCGCTCAACGGCGTGCGCGAAGAAGCCAAGGCTGGACAGCGCACCACGCTCGACGTCTTGAACGCACAGCAGGCGCTGGTGAACGCGCGCGTTGCGCTGGTCACCGCGCAGCACGATCGCGTCGTCGCATCCTATGCGGTGCTCAACGCGGTCGGTCGGCTGTCGCCGACGGTGCTCAAGCTCAGCACCACCGTGTATGACCCCAGCTTGCATTACCATCAGGTGCGCGACAGCTGGGTCGGCGTTCGCACTCCCGACGGTCGATAATCGATCCGCACGTCCTCGCCTGCACATGTCGCAAGGGCCGCTTCGGCGGCCCTTTGCTTGCAATCAATTGTTGCGATGACGTACCTTTCCCAGAGGTAGCAAAGCGATTCGTAACGCAGTCGGCGTAACGTCCGCTTCCAGCTATCGATCAAGCGGCGCTTGATCTGGGGACAAGTCAGGCTTGCGCGATGAAAAGTCCGGCCGTCACATCAAGAACCGGCAAATCCGGCTCCATCTGGTGTAAAATGTTGACGAGAGCGTTGATGATGCGGAGTCGGAAATGACGCAGCCTGCAAAGGTCCAGGAGCCCTCGATGGAGGAGATTCTGGCGTCGATCCGGCGCATCATCGCCGACGACGAAGCCAAGCCGGCTGTTGTCGAGCAGGCCGCCGCACCTCCGCCGCGCCCCGAGCCGCCAAAGGCCGTCGCGCCAGCACCCGCGCCGAAACCGGCCGCCATGACCAACATTCCGCCGTCGGCGATTCCTGCCGCGCAGGCCGCCGCCGCCAAGGCCGCGCCGCCACCGGCTCCAAAGCCTGCACCGCCGCCGCCGCCGCCGGAACCCGCCGCCTCCAATAGCCAGGACGACATCGATGCGATGCTGGCCGGCCTCGACGCCGCCACCACCGAGGAAGAAATCCGCCCGCCGCTGCCCGATGGCGATGTGTTCGAACTGACCGACGACATGGCCCTGCCGGATCCGGAGCCGGCGCCGTCGTTCCAGCACGTCGAACCGGACGACGATCTTGAATTCGCAGAGGCCGTCGCTGCGAGCAACGAACGCCCGCGCGCGCCGATGTTCGACCCGCCGTCCTACGATGCGCCACCGTTGCCGCCGCAGCAGCAGCAGATCCTGTCGCACACCACCGTCTCGGCCGTGGAATCGGCGTTCCATACGCTGGCCAACACGGTGCTGAGCAACAATGCGCGGACGCTGGAAGATCTCGTCAAGGAGATGCTGCGGCCGATGCTGAAGTCCTGGCTCGACGACAATCTGCCGGGCCTGGTCGAGCGCATCGTCAAGGCTGAAATCGAGCGGGTTTCCCGCGGCGGCCGCTGAGCCCTCACGAGGCCGTTTCAGGCCTTCGTTTGGCCCCTGCGGCCATTTAAACCTGCCTTTATGTTGACTTGGGGCCCACCGGCGGGTTTCTAGCGCCTTCGGCATGCGCGTCTGCCAAACCCACAAAACTCCTGACCTGATTGCATTGTCATGATCGAAAAAAACTATCAGCCCGCTGACATCGAAGTCCGCATCGCGCGCGCCTGGGAAGAGGCTGGGGCGTTCAAGGCCGGCCGCGCCGACCGCGTCGATGCCGAGCCCTATACGATCGTGATTCCGCCGCCGAACGTCACCGGCTCGCTGCATATGGGCCACGCCCTCAACAACACGCTGCAGGACGTGCTGTGCCGTTTCGAGCGGATGCGCGGCCGCGACGTGCTGTGGCAGCCCGGTACCGACCATGCGGGAATCGCGACCCAGATGGTGGTCGAGCGCCAGCTGATGGAGCGCAAGGAGCCCGGCCGCCGCGACATGGGGCGCGAGAAGTTTCTTGAGCGGGTCTGGCAGTGGAAGGCCGAAAGCGGCGGCGTCATCGTCAACCAGCTGAAGCGGCTCGGCGCGTCCTGCGACTGGTCGCGCGAGCGCTTCACCATGGACGAAGGCCTGTCGCGCGCGGTCATCAAGGTGTTCGTGCAGCTGCATCGCGAGGGCCTGATCTACAAGGACAAGCGCCTTGTGAACTGGGATCCGAAGCTGCTCACCGCGATCTCCGATCTCGATGTGCTGCAGGTCGAGGTCAAGGGCAGCCTCGGGCACCTGCGCTATCCCCTGGAGGGCAAGACCTTCAATCCGGAAGATCCCTCGACCTTCATCGTCGTCGCCACCACGCGGCCGGAAACGATGCTGGGCGACTCAGCCGTTGCGGTGAACCCCGATGACGAGCGCTACACCAACCTGATCGGCAAGCAT
>JAQGKA010000198.1 GCA_028290355.1 Tardiphaga sp.
AGGCCTGCGCGGTGTTCATGCCCTGGCCGAGGAAGCTGAAGCCGGTAAGGAACACGACGCTCTCGATGCCGGAACGCTTGGCCAGATAGGCCTCGACCTTCTCGATGGCGCCCTCGGTGCGGCTGAACGAGGAGTCCGACGGCGTCTGCACGTCCGTGGTGATGAAGCCCTGGTCGTCGATCGGCAGAAAGCCGCCGGGCATCCGCATGAAGCCCCAGGTGAGGCCGACCAGCAGTGCGACATAGACGATCAGGAGCCGGCCGGTGCGCTTCAGCGACCAGCCGACAGTCTTGGAATAGCCATCGCGGGTGGCGTCGAGCTTGCGGTTGAACCAGCCGAACACGCCCTTTTTGGCGTGGCCGTGGCCTTCTTTCACCGGCTTCAGGAAGGTGGCGCACAGCGCCGGTGTCAGCGACAGCGCCAGCAACGCGGAGAACGCGATCGAGGCGACCATGGTGACGGAGAACTGCCGGTAGATGATGCCGACCGAGCCCGGGAAGAACGCCATCGGCACGAACACGCCGATCATCACCAGCGTGACGCCGATGATGGCGCCGGAGATCTGGCCCATTGCCTTCTTGGTGGCTTCCTTCGGCGGAAGTCCCTCCTCGCTCATGATGCGTTCGACGTTTTCGACCACGACGATGGCGTCGTCGACGAGAATGCCGACCGCCAGCACCATGCCGAACATCGTCAGCATGTTGATGGAATAGCCGGCCATCAGCAGCATCGTGCAGGTGCCGAGCAACGCGATGGGCACGACGATGGTCGGGATCAGCGTGTAGCGGAAGTTCTGCAGGAAGATGAACATCACGATGAAGACGAGAACAACCGCCTCGATCAGCGTCATCACGACTTTCTCGATCGAAGCCTTGACGACCGGCGTGACGTTGTACGGAATATCATACGCGATGTTGGCCGGGAAGAAGTTCGACAGCTCCTTCATCTTGGCTTCGATCGCCGCAGCCGTCGCCAACGCATTGCCCTTCGGCGACATCAGCACCGAGAGGCCGGCGGTCGGCTTGCCGTTGAGGCGCGTGGTGAACTGGTAGCTCAGTCCGCCGATCTCGATGCGCGCGACGTCGCGCAACCGCACCGTCGAGCCGTCGGCATTGGCGCGCAGCACGATGGCGCCGAATTCCTCCGGCGTGGTGAGCTGGCCTTTGACGAGGACGAGCGAGGAGGTCTTGGTGGTTGCCGTGCTCGGCTCGGCGCCGACGCTGCCGGAGGCCACCTGGGCGTTCTGCGCTGATATCGCCTTGTTGACGTCGTCGGAAGTGAGATGGTAGCCGACCAGTTTGGCGGGATCGACCCAGACGCGCAGCGAGCGCTCGGTGGAATACAGCGAAGCGCGGCCGACACCGGGGATGCGGCGGACCTCCCCGAGAATGTTGCGGATCATGAAGTCGCCGAGGCCGACTTCATCAAGGCTGCCGTCGGTGGAGCGCAGCGTGATGATCTGCAACACCGCGGCGGAGGCTTCCTCGACCAGGATGCCCTGCTGGATCACGGCGCGCGGCAATCGCGCCTCGACGCGCTTGAGGCGGTTCTGCACTTCGACCGAGGCCTGGCTGGTGTCGGTGCCGGGCACGAAGTTGGCGATGATTTCCACCGCGCCGAGCGAGTCGGACGTCGACTCGAAATTCAGGATGCCGGCGGCGCCGTTCAGCTCTTCCTCGATCAACCGCGTGACGCTGTTGTACAGATTCTCCGGCGACGCGCCGGGATAGCTGGTCGAGATCGAGATCGAGGGCGGCGCGATGATCGGATACTGCGCGATCGGCAGCTGCGGAATCGCGATCGCGCCGAACAGACAAATGAACAGCGCGACGACCCAGGCGAAAATCGGCCTGTCGATAAAGAAATTAGCCATGTGTCAGGTCTCAGGGTTTCGCTTGCGTGGTCTGCTGCTCACCTGCAGCGGCATTGGCAGCGGCTTCCGCCACCGGCCATGGCAAGGGCTTGACCTTGTCGCCCGGCGCAAATTTCTGGAAGCCCTCGACCACCACGCGTTCGCCGCCCTTGAGGCCTTCGGTGACGAACCACTGGCCGTCCTGCACCGCGCCCACGCGCACCACTTGCGTCGCGACATGGCCGTCATCCTTGACGACGAAGACCTCGCTACCGCCGCCGCCATTGCGCTGTACCGCCTGCTGCGGCACGGCGATTGAATCGGTATCGATACCCTGTTCGATCAGCACGCGGACATACATGCCCGGCAACAATTCGCGCTTCGGATTGGGAAACTGGCCGCGCAAGGTGACCTGGCCGGTGAAGGCATCGACCTTGGCCTCGGAAAACAGCAACTTGCCCGACAGCGGATAGATCGAGCCATCATCCAGGACAAGGCGGACGCGCGCGGCATCCGGCGCGATCTGATCGAGATCGCCATTTTCGAAGGCGCGGCGCAAAGTGTTCATCTCGCTGACCGACTGGGTGAAGTCGGCATAGATCGGATCGAGTTGCTGGATCGTGGCCAGATTGGTGTTCTCGTTCTGCACCACCAGCGCGCCTTCACTGACCAGCGCGGCACCGATGATGCCACTGATCGGCGCGCGAATGGTCGCATAATCGAGATTGAGCTTCGCGCGTGCGACGTCGGCCTTGCGGCCGGCGATCTCGGCTTCGGCCTGGCGCATCGCGCCGATGGCTTTCTCGTTCTCCGCCTCGGAGACGGCCTTCTGGCCGGTGAGGGTTGCGATGCGATGCGCATGCTGAGCCGCGAGATCGAAGGCCGCTGTCGCCTTGGCGAGCGCGGCATCGCTGGCCTGCAACTCGACCTGGAACGGCTTCGGATCGATACGATACAGCGGCTCGCCGGCCACCACGACGCTGCCCTGATGGAACATGCGCTCGACGACGATGCCGGACACGCGCGGTCGCACATCGGCGACGCGCGTCGGCGCGATTCGGCCGGGCAGTTCGCGCACCAGTGAACGGGCCTGCGGCTTGACGGAGACGACGCTCACTTCGGGCTCAGACGCCTGAGTTGCCGCAACGGCCTGCTTCGGCTCATTGCATCCCGCCAGCAACGGCGCGAGGCCGACCAGCAGCAGCGCCAGACCTGCAGAGCGTGCGTTGAAACTCGTCATTGGACCTATCATTCCTAAATCTGGATTCGCACATGCATCAACGGAGCCGCCGGGCAAATGCCCATCGCGACTTTCCGGATATTTCGAACCGCTTTGATAGCTCACGGTAATTCAGCCGCACCGCAGCGCAACACATTTCGTGGCGGCGCAATGCCACACGCCATTACCGCATTGAAATCACAACGGGTTCCTGAGCCTCACGCGAACGTGAGTCAGTTAAAAGCTGGCTCATTGCGGTCATCCGATAGTGACTAACTCCCCACTCGCTACCGTCGGCGTAACCGAACAGGCCCGCAGTGGCCAACAGGAACCAGCGCCAGCGCCGCATCCACAGCGACGTGCTGCGTCCATACACCGGCCGCAAAATCCGTTCGATGGCATCGCGGTTACGATCGAAGTTGTCGAGCCAGCCGAGCGCGGTGCGCTGGTAATGCACGCCGCTCCAGCGCCATTCCTTTTCGACGGCGAACAGGTCTTCGTATTGCCGGATCAGATGATGGCTCGGCATCACGCCGCCGGTGAAGAAATGCTGCGCGATCCAGTCTTCCTTGTCGGCGCGATCGAACAGGTAGGTGCCGGAGCGATGCGTGAAGATGTGCATGAAGAAGCGGCCGTCGGGCTGCAGCCACGAGCGCACCCGCGCCATCAGTTCGCGCCAGTTCATCATGTGCTCGAACATCTCCACGGAGACGATGCGCTCAAACTGCTGCTGGGAATCGAACACGTTCATGTCCTGCGTGACCACGCGCAGATTCGACAGCCCGCGGGATTCCGCTTCGCCCTCGATATAGGTCCGCTGCGAATTTGAATTCGACACCGCGGTGATGTCGGCATTGGGAAACTGCCGCGCCAGCGACAGCGACAGCGAGCCCCAGCCGCAGCCGAGTTCGAGGATCGACTGGCCGTCGGCGAGATCGGCATGCTCGATGGTCTGCCGCAGCGCCTCTTCCTCGGCTTCCTGCAGCGTCGATTCCGGCTCCTTGTAGAAGCAGGACGAATATTTCCGGTTTGGTCCCAGCACCAGCGCGAAGAAAGCCGGCGGCACTTCGTAATGCTGCATGTTCGCCGCGTCTGTGTGCTCGGCGACGCTGCGCGCCGCCATCTCAGTTGCGAATGCGGCATCTGTCACGGTATCCCCGCCGGCCAGCCGCGTCGCGGTGCGCGAACACAATTGCTGAATGCCGGTGCGGATGAAGATGTCCGGCAGCGGCACACGTTCGGCGGTGCCGATGATTCTCGAGACGAAACTCATGAGATCGCTCCCTTTGGCGGCAACGGGAAGAACACGCTGGTGCGCGACTGGTACTCACGATAGCGATCGCCGCGCGAGCGCAGCATCTGGTCTTCGAGCGGCGGCACGCCGGTGACGTGGCGCAGGATCCAGTACATGAAGAGCGGCGCCAGCAAGGTCGCGAGGCCCCAGGGATAATCGAGCGATAGCGCGATCACGGGATAGGCCAGCCAGCCGAACCATTCGAAGAAGTAGTTCGGATGCCGCGACCAGCGCCACAGCCCGATGTCGCAGACTTTCCCCTTGTTGGCAGGATTGGTGCGGAAGGTCTTGAGCTGCGCGTCGGCTAGCGCTTCGCCGGCGATGCCGGCCAACAGGATCAGCACGCCCAGATAGTCCTGCAGCCGCAAGGCGGGGTCCGGAAACCGCGAGGCAACAAAAATCGCAAAGACCAGCGGGACCGAGCCGAAGCCCTGGTTCTGCAGGAAGACGAACATCTTTCTCGGCGAATCGACGCCCCACTCCCTGGCGAAGGCAGCATAGCGCGGATCGTCGGTGATTTTCGCGGTGCGCGCCGCAATGTGCGAGCCGAGCCGCAGCGACCAGATTGTCACCAATGCCGCCACCAGCCATTGCCTGGCATTGGGCGACGCACCCGCGGCCGGCCACAACGCGCTGCCGGCGCCCACCAGACCAAGCGAGAAGGTCCAGATCGTATCGACCCAGCCGGAATTGCCGCTGCGCTGCTGCACCACCCAGGCGCCGGCCATGAGGATGGAGAGCGAGACCGTAATCGCGGCCAGCGCTTCGAGGTGCAAAATTGTCATGCAACGTCCTGTAAACGGCTCAACCACCGTGTTTATACAAATACGCTGCAGTTCAAGCCGGGTTTCAGGCCGAAGTTCCCTTGGTCTGGCCCGAAACCGGTGGACTCCGATCTTTTTTTGTCGCCGGGCTGTGCCATATTGCGCATCTGAGTTTCCCCTCGCACGCAGATGAACCCACCATGGCGCCAGGCTCCTCTTCCCGCTCCGCGATGGAGATCGAACTCACCAAGCTGTCATCGCCCCGAATTTTTCTGGTACGGATGCTGGTGTTTCTGGTGCTCTGCGCCCTCGTGCTGACGGTGCTCTACAAGCAGATCATCGTCGCCTTTTTCGCCAATCCCGGGCTCAACGCGCTGATCGGCGCGGTGCTGTTCATCGGCATCATCCTGTCGTTCCGGCAAGTGATCCGGCTCTATCCCGAAGTCTCTTGGGTCAACAATTTCCGGATCTCCGACCCCGGCCTGGCGCTGGACCGCCGGCCCACGCTGCTGGCGCCGATGGCGGCAATCCTCGGCGGCGAGCGCAGCGGGCGGATGTCGATCTCGCAGCAGACCATGCGGCATCTCTTGGATTCGATCGCCACGCGGCTCGATGAGGCCCGCGACATCTCGCGCTACATGACCGGCCTCCTGGTGTTCCTCGGCCTGCTCGGCACCTTCTGGGGCCTGATCGAGACCGTCGGCTCGGTCGGCAAGGTGATCGAGGGACTGAAGGTCGGCGGCGACGCCGGCTCGCTGTTCGACACGCTGAAGGAAGGCCTCGCCGCCCCCCTGGGCGGCATGGGCATTTCGTTCTCGTCGTCGCTGTTCGGCCTGGCGGGGTCGCTGATCCTCGGCTTCCTCGATCTGCAGTCCAGCCAGGCGCAGAACCGGTTCTATACCGACCTCGAAGACTGGCTCGCCTCCACCGTGCGGGAATATTCCGGCGAGAGCGCCGCCGGCGCGTCGGGCGACCTGCAGCACGCCATCGAGCGGCTGCGCACCACCATGGAAGAAGGCGGCAACAACCGCGGCACCACCACCGCCATGGCCAACCTCGCCGATGCGATCCAGAGCCTGGTCGCGCATATGCGCAGCGAGCAGGAAATGATCCGCGAATGGGCCGACGGCCAGGGCGAGCAGAACCGCGAGATCAAGAAACTGCTCGAGCGCATCGCGCGCCAGCCTGAGAACAACTAGTGCGCGGCCTCGTGCCCCTGGAGATAATTTAATGGCTCTCGCACGCGGACGCCGCGGCTCATCCGAATTCAACTACTGGCCGGGCTTCGTCGACGCGCTGTCGACGCTGGTGCTGGCCATCGTGTTCCTGCTGTCGATCTTTCTCGTGGTGCAGTTCTTCCTGTCGCAGGAGGTCACCGGCAAGGACAAGGCGCTGGAGCAGCTCAATGCCAAGCTGGCGCAGCTGGCCGACCTGCTGTCGCTGGAAAAACTCGGCAAGCTCAACCTCGACGACCAGCTGTCGCAGATGCGCGCCGGCCTGTCCGCGGCCGAGGCCGAGCGCGACCGCGTCAAGGGCCTCTATGACGGCCTCGCGGGCGCCGGCAGCGATGCGGCCGGACGCGCCGGCGAACTCAACAAAGCCCTGGATTCCGAGAGGCAGCTGTCGGCGCGCGCGCTGGCCCAGGTCGAGGTGCTGAACCAGCAGATCAGTGCGCTGCGCCGCCAGCTCGCCGCGCTCGAAGAAGCGCTCGATGCGTCGGAGAAGCGCGACAAGGAATCCCAGGGCCGGATCGTCGATCTCGGCCAGCGCCTCAATGTCGCGCTGGCGCAACGGGTGCAGGAATTGTCGCGCTATCGCTCGGAATTCTTCGGCCGGTTGCGCGCGATCCTCGGCAACCGCCCGGACATCCGCATCGTCGGCGACCGTTTCGTGTTCCAGTCGGAAGTGTTCTTCGACACCGGACAGGCGCTGTTGCTACCGGAAGGCCGCGCCGAGCTGGACAAGGTCGCCAGCGCGCTGACCGAACTCGACAAGCAGATCCCCAGCGAAATCGCCTGGGTGATGCGGGTCGATGGCCACACCGATTCGCGGCCGATCCAGAACAGCCCGCTGTTCAGGTCGATCTGGGAGCTGTCGTCGGCCCGCGCGATCTCGGTGGTGCAGTATCTGATCTCGCTCGGCGTCCCCGCGCAGCGGCTGGTCGCCGCCGGCTTCGCCGAATTCCAGCCGCTCGATACAGCCGCCACCGAAGACGCCTACAAGCGCAACCGCCGCATCGAGTTGAAGTTGACGGAGCGCTGAGCGCGATGAACCAAACTCGGCATCATGGCCGGGCTTGTCCCGGCCATCCACGATGTTCTGCAAGAGCGTGGATGCCCGGCACAAGGCCGGGCATGACGGCTTCAACATGAGCGCTTCGTTTGATCTGCGGCCGTATCGCGAGGCCGACGAAGACGCGTCGATCGCGCTGTGGCTTGAGACCTGGCAGCAGGCCTATCCATCAATCGACTTTGCCGCCCGCGTGGCATGGTGGCGCGAACGCTGGCGCAACGAGCTGGTGCCGGCGGCACAGATCGTCGTCGCCGAAGAGGATGACGAGCTGATCGGCTTCGTGACCATCGATGGCGCGGGCTACCTCGATCAGCTGGTGGTGAGCCCGGCGCAATGGGGCACGTCTGTAAGTGCCACACTGGTGGACGAAGCGAAGCGACTGTCGCCGGCTGGCGTGACCCTGAAAGTCAACGCCGACAATTTCCGCGCGATCAAGTTCTACGAGCGCAATGGATTTGTGCGGACAGGGGAGGAAATGAATTCCTCTGGGCGCGCGGTGCTGCTGATGGCGTGGCAGCCGATGTAGGCGCGCTCTTCCTTCCTTCTCCCCCGCGCGAAGCAAAGCTTCGCTAGGTGGGAGAAGGTGGCGCGGACCAACGGGTCGGCGCAAAGCGCCGCCCGATGACAGGCTCCGTCCGCGACGGATGAGGGGGCAAGGCAAAACACTACCCCTCACCCGTCTTCGCTTCGCGAAGCCACCCTCTCCCACAAGGGGAGAGGGGAAGGAAGAGTTCACACCCCGAACTGCAACCTTGCCAGCCGCGCATAGAGCCCGTTGGCCGCCACCAGCGAGGCGTGGGTGCCCTGCTCGACGATGCGGCCGTGCTCCATCACAAGGATGCGGTCGCAGGACAGCACGGTGGCGAGGCGATGCGCGATCACCAACGTGGTGCGGTGCTTCATCAGCTCTTCCAGCGCAGTCTGCACCAGCGTTTCGCTCTCCGCATCGAGCGCCGAGGTGGCTTCATCGAGCAATAGCAGGGGCGCGTCGCGCAGGATGGCACGGGCAATGGCGATGCGCTGGCGCTGGCCACCGGACAAGGTGACGCCGCGCTCGCCGAGCTGCGCTTCAAAGCCATCCGGCAGGCGGCGGATGAATTCGGTGGCGTGGGCGAGGCTGGCAGCATGTTCGACCTCGGCATCGGTGGCATCGGGCCGGCCGAAGCGGATGTTCTCGCGGGCGGTGGCGGCGAACACCACGGAATCCTGCGGCACCAGCGCGATGCGCTTGCGCAGCTCGCGCGGATCGGCGTCGCGGATTGGCAGGCCATCGAACGAGATCATGCCGCTCTTCGGATCATAGAAGCGCAGCAGCAGATGAAACAGCGTGCTCTTGCCGGCGCCGGACGGGCCGACGATGGCGACCTTCTCGCCGGACTTCACCGCGAACGACACGCAGTCGGCCGACAGGATGTCGGGCCGGGTCGGATAGGCAAAGGTGACATTGTCGAAGCTGACGTCGCCGCGCGCCGGCGCCGGCAGCGCGCGTGGCACGGCGGGGGCAACGATGGCGGACTTGACGTGGAGGATCTCGAACAGCCGTTCGGCGGCGCCGGACGCGGCCGAAACCTCGCCCCACACTTCGCTGAGCTGGCCGAGGCTGGAGGCGGCGAACGCCGCATAGAGCACGAACTGGCTGAGCCGGCCGGGCGTGATCGCGCCGGTGAGCACGTCATGGGAGCCGACCCAGAGGATGCCGACGACGCTGGAGAACACGATGAAGATGATGACGGCGGTCAGCACCGCGCGCGCCCGCGTCGAGCCGAGCGCGGCGTCATAGGCGTGCTCGACTTCGCCGCCGAATCGGGCGTTGGCGAGATTTTCGTTGGTGTAGGCCTGCACGGTGCGGATCGCCCCGACCAGCTCGCCGGCATAGGCGGAAGCCTCCGCCAGGCTGTCCTGCGCATCGCGCGACAGCCGGCGTACCCAGCGGCCGAACGCCACCAGCGGGATCACGATCAGCGGAATCGCCGCCAGCACGAAGCCGGACAGTTTCGGGCTGGAGATCACCATCATCGCAGCGGCGCCGAGGAACATGATGATGTTGCGCAGCGCAATCGAGACCGACGCGCCGACCGCCGACTTGATCTGGGTAGTGTCGGCGGTGAGCCGCGACACCAGCTCGCCGGAGCGCGCCGAATCGAAGAACGCCGGCGACAGCACGGTGAGGTGCGCGAACACGTCGCGGCGGAGATCGGCGACGATTCGCTCGCCGATGGTCATGACCAGATAATAGCGCGCGGCGCTGGCGCCGGCGAGCACCGCCACCACGGCGATCATGACGCTGAAATTGCTGTTGATCAGCGCGATGCCTTCGGGGCTGAAGCCGAAGTCGATCATCCGGCGCGCCGCCACCGGCACGATCAGCGTGGTCAGCGCGGCTACGGTCAGCGATATCAGCGCCAACACCGCCCGCCCGCGATAACGGCCGA
>JAQGKA010000235.1 GCA_028290355.1 Tardiphaga sp.
GCAGGCTCTTGACGCCGTTGATGATATCGAGCGTCGAGCTGGCGCCCGCCTTCATGACGGTCAGCAGCACGGCGCTGGTGCCATTGACGTGAACGGCGTTGGTCTGCGGCGGACTGCCGTCATGCACGTAGGCCACGTCACGCATGTAGATAACGGTGCCGTTGACCGTCTTGATCGGGAGGTCGTTGAAGGCTTCGATCGCTTTCGGCGAATCGTTCAGGTTGACGGTATATTCGTACGAGCCAATTTTCTGCGTTCCGACCGGCGTGATCAGGTTCTGCAGCGAAAGCGCATTGATGACGTCGTTCGCGGAAACGCCGTATTGATGCAGCGCCTGTTGATTGAGATCGGCCTGGACCTGCCGCACCTTGCCGCCGAACGGAAGCGGCAGTGCCGCGCCGGGAACGGGCGCCAGGGCCGGACGGATAAAATTCAGCGCCGAGTCGAAGATCTGGGTTTCCGACATCTGGTCGCTTGAGAGCGCAAGCTGCAGAATCGGCACGCTCGAGGCGTTAAAACTCAGGATCAACGGCGGGGTGATGCCCGGCGGCATCTGCTTGAGCACGGTCTGCGACATGCCGTTGACCTGCGCCAACGCGGCGTTGATGTTCACCGTCGGCTGGAAAAAAATCTTGATGATCCCGTAATTCACGATCGACTGGGATTCGATATGCTCGATGTCGTTGACGCTGTTGGGCAGGGACCGCTCGTAGAACGTGACGATGCGGCCGGCCATATCGTCGGCAGGTAGACCAGTATAGCTGAACACGACGCTGATGACGGGGATGTTGATGTTCGGGAAGATGTCGGTTGGCGTCCGCAGGGCCGACGCTGTGCCGAAGATAAGGATCAGCACCGCCATGACGACGAACGTATAGGGCCGCCGCAAGGCGAGAAGAACGATTCCAATCATGAGCTTCTCCGACGTAAAGACGATGGGCTGGCGCAGTAGCGCCCGATCCCTAGGGCCGCCTTAGGGCGCCCGTCGCCACCTGCTGCTTCGCAGCCTCGCGAATGCAATTTCCAATAGACAATCTGGAATCTAGGGTTGAGTTTCGCATTCGTAAAATGCATTCTCTTCATCTTCACATGCGCGTTTTGGATTGTGATGGAGTTCCAGTCGCTTGAGCAAGACAGCGCCTAAGCTAGCTGCGCTCGATCTGAACCTGCTGGTGGTATTCGACGCCATCATGCGAGACCGATCCGTCACGCGGGCGGGGCAACGACTGGGGCTCAGTCAGCCTGCGATGAGCCATGCCCTGACCCGATTGCGTCACATGCTGAAAGACGAGCTGTTTGTCCGCAGCCCAAGCGGGATGATGCCGACACCGCGTGCCGAGGAGCTCGCCACGCCGATCAGGATTGCACTCGACGGGCTGCAACAATCGCTGGAGCCGGAACAGTTCGATCCGTCAAAGGCGACGACGACTTTCCGCATTGCCGTCGACAATTATGCGGCGATCGTCCTGGTCGCTCCGATAGCGGCGCATGTTGCCAGAATTGCTGCCGGGGTGAGGCTGGATTTTCGGCCGAGCGGCACGTTAGACGTTCTCGAACAGCTTGATCGAAGCGAACTGCATTTGGCGATGGGTCCGTTAGGCGTCCAAGGCGAGCGGTTCTCTCGGCGGCGGTTGCTGCAGGATCAATTCGTCGTCGTGCATCGCAAGGGTCATCCGAGCGCGAAAGCACGGGAGTTCTCGACGGAGAAGCTGGCAACGCTCCCGCAACTGGAAATCTCGTCTGCTCAATTTGGACCAGATTCTGCCGAGACCGGCCCTGGAAGATCAAAGCCTGGCCTAAAACCGGCGATGCGCGCGCCATTCCTGGCGGCGGCGCAGATTCTAGCGACATCGGACCTGGTGTCGGTGCTTCCGCTCAACGTCGCCAAAAACATGACAAGGTCCCACCACCTCGTTTTTCGTCGACTGTCTCGTTCGCCAAAGCCGATCGAAGCTGCCATGGTTTGGCTGCGCCGGGTTGACAACCAGCCCGCGCATGCGTGGCTGCGCGATGTCATCAGCCGCGTGACCGGGGAGTTGCGGGAAACATGAGAGCTAGTCCGCGACTTTACTGCCCCGCGGACGTAACGACTTGGCGGAGTGGCTCAATCCCCCACCTACTTCGTCAGTTTGGCGCATGTCCGCTTCTCTAATCGTCCGTTAATGGGATGGTCCGGCCGTGCTCCCTCCCATCAGCAAGCGATGCTTGTGCGGGGCACCAAAGACAAGGAGCACGCCATGGCCGAAGCTCTCAACCGTTCAATCGCCTTCGCCGGTATCGACATTGGCAAGAACTCGTTCCACGTTGTAGGTCTCGATGAGCGCGGTGCCATCGTGCTGCGACAGAAGTGGGCGCGTGGCCAAGTGGAAGCGCGGTTCGCGAATATGCCGCCATGTCTGATGGCGTGGAAGCCTGCGTCGGTGCGAGGCAGATCAATAAACGGAAAAATCTCTCGATGGGTGATCGGCTATTGCGAAGCTACCTGTTCGAGGCCGCAACCTTGCTGCTGCATCGGACGAAAAAATGGTCTGCCCTCAAGGCTTGGGAAACAAAGCTTGCGAAACGAATCGGGATGAAGAAGGCCAAAGTGGCCATCGCCCGGAAGATCGCTGTCATACTTCACTGCATTTGGATCGATGGCACGTCGTTTGAGTGGGGCCAGGCGAAGTCTGGCTGATCTTTCCTATAAGCTCCTGGTCCGGCTCGCCGGACTGGCGATGTCCCGCTGGGACGGTGGTGGTGACCTCGGTCAATCGGCTGGCGGAGGCTTGTCCGCACTCCGCTGCGTACGTTGAGGCACCCGACCGGGACATCATCATGAGGCGCCTGGCGACCTCGGAAAGGACCATGACTGCGCGTTTCGCGGGATCGTGAGCACGGATTTCACCGCATCGTGAGCAACGATTTCAGAGGATCGTGAGCAGCGATTTCAGGCGATCGTGAGCACCTTTTGGCGGTG
>JAQGKA010000236.1 GCA_028290355.1 Tardiphaga sp.
GCAGGCTCTTGACGCCGTTGATGATATCGAGCGTCGAGCTGGCGCCCGCCTTCATGACGGTCAGCAGCACGGCGCTGGTGCCATTGACGTGAACGGCGTTGGTCTGCGGCGGACTGCCGTCATGCACATAGGCGACATCACGCATATAGATGACGGTGCCATTGACGGTCTTGATCGGGAGGTCGTTGAAGGCTTCGACCGCTTTCGGCGAGTCGTTCAGGTTGACGGTATATTCGTATGTGCCGATTTTCTGCGTTCCGACCGGCGTGATCAGATTCTGCAGTGAAAGCGCGTTGATGACGTCATTCGCCGAAACGCCGTATTGATGCAAAGCCTGCTGGTTGAGATCGGCCTGAACCTGACGCACCTTGCCACCGAAGGGAAGCGGCAAAGCGGCGCCGGGAACCGGAGCCAGGGCAGGGCGGATGAAATTCAGCGCCGAGTCGAAGATCTGGGTTTCGGACATCTGGTCGCTCGAAAGCGCAAGCTGCAGAATGGGGACGCTCGAGGCATTGAAGCTCAGGATCAACGGTGGCGTGATGCCGGGCGGCATCTGCTTCAGCACCGTCTGCGACATGCCATTGACCTGAGCCAACGCGGCATTGATGTTCACCGTCGGCTGAAAGAATATCTTGATGATCCCGTAGTTCACGATCGACTGGGATTCAATATGCTCGATATCGTTGACGCTGTTGGGCAACGACCGCTCGTAGAACGTGACGATGCGGCCGGCCATATCGTCGGCAGGCAGACCGGTGTAGCTGAACACCACGCTGATGACGGGGATATTGATGTTCGGGAAAATGTCGGTTGGCGTCCGCAGGGCCGACGCCGTGCCGAAGATAAGAATCAACACCGCCATGACGACAAACGTATACGGCCGTCGCAAGGCTAGCCGAACTATGCCGATCATGACGCTCTCCTACGTGAAACGAGGTGCGGTCGCCCTGACCGCCGATCCCTGGAGCGGCCTTAGCGCGTCAGTGTCCTCATGCCCCGCCCGAGGCATCACCGCTCCCACCGACAATCCGGAATCTAGAGTTGAGTTTCCCATTCGTAAAATGCATTCTTTTCATTCTTACATGTCCATTTTGAATGAAGAAGCCGAGTGCCGGTCGCGTGAACAAGACGGCCCCCAAATTAGGTGCGATCGATCTGAACCTGCTGGTGGTGTTTGACGCCATCATGCGGGAACGATCCGTCACGCGGGCCGGACAGCGACTGAGTCTCAGCCAGCCCGCCATGAGCCATGCGTTGACCCGATTGCGGCACGCGCTGAAAGACGAACTGTTCGTCCGCAGCCCAAACGGCATGGTGCCGACGCCGCGGGCCGAACAGCTCGCCACTCCGATCCGAATTGCACTCGACGGACTGCAACAATCGCTGGAACCGATTCAGTTCGATCCTTCAAAGGCGGTGACGACTTTTCATATTGCCGTCGACAATTATGCGGCGATCGTCCTCGTCGCGCCGATCGCAGCGCATGTGGCCAGGATAGCTCCCGGGGTGACACTGGATTTTCGGCCGAGCGGCACGTTAGATGTTCTCGAAATGCTTGATCGAAGCGAACTGCATTTGGCGATGGGTCGGTCGGGCGTCCAGGGCGAGCGGTTCTCCCGGAGGCGGCTGCTGCAGGATCAATTCGTCGTCGTGTATCGCAAGGGTCATCCGGCCGCGAAAGCACGGGAATTTTCGACGGAGAAGCTGACAACGCTGCCCCAACTGGAGATTTCGTCGGCTCAATTTGGGCCCGATTTTGTCGAGACCGGCCCTGGAAGATCAAAGCCTGGCCTTAAACCGGCGATGCGTGCGCCATTCCTGGCGGCGGCGCAGATTCTGGCGACATCGAACCTGGTGTCGGTGCTTCCGCTGAACGTCGCCAAAAACATGACCAGGTCTCACCACCTGGTCTTCCGTCGGCTGTCGCGTCCGCCCAAGCCGATCGAAGCTGCCATGATTTGGCTGCGGCGGCTCGACAATCAGCCTGCGCACGCATGGCTGCGCGGTGTCATCAGCCGCGTGATCAGTGACTTGCGGAACACCTGAGGACTCGTTTCGTACTATCACCGCCACCGCGGACGAAACGATTTTCCGGCACAGGATACAGCGTCGAACCGCCGGCGCCAAATTCAAAGACCGTTGCTTGCGCAAAGTCGAGGCCGTTCAAGAACTCAATCATTGGATAGGTGGGCCACGGGACGAGACGGCCGTGGCCATCGACCGGCATCCCGAAGACCCGGCGCGAGTAACCGTATCCGCTCAGGAACATCTGAAGCCGACGAAGCATCGCAGCGAAACGACACGATGTGCCATGTGTGGACGGCTCCGAGTTGGCAAGAGCTTTTTTCACGTTTTGCAGCATTGGTCGGTGCAGCCATGTGTTCGGCCTTTTAATGCGGTTCACAGGACCGCTGGCCATAATGCCCTCCGCGGATCAGGTCCCGACCAACAGCTCGCATTCAAGAATGCTATGGCACAAGTGGGTTGTCCTGATCGCCGGATCGACCGGCTCTGCATGCTCGGCGTCAGCAGCGCTCATGTGTTTCGATCCTGGGGCAAGCGACCGCCGGTCGCCGGTACGGCCGCAGAGATCGCCCGGACGCGGCGCTCATCCGACTGGAAGCGCCTGTCGGCGGGAGCCGGAACCAAAGGACCACGGCTGCACGATTGGTGTTATCTCGAATTGGCCGATCTCGAGGCCGAGCAATTCAACAGTGCTAATGATGGT
>JAQGKA010000266.1 GCA_028290355.1 Tardiphaga sp.
AGCGCCGACCCGACCCCGACCGGCTCGCTGCCGGCGATCGTCAATGTCCGCAAGATCGAGATGACGCGGTAGTTGCTGACTCGTGTCCCGGACGCGGTGCGGCGCTCTTGCGCCGCTCCGCAGATCCGGGACCCACTCGCTTTCTTGGCAACAGGATGGGCCCCGGATCAGCAGCGCACCACGCTGCAAGTGCAGCGCGTTGCGCAGCATCCGGGGCACGAGCCGCTCGCTACCCGCCGTAACTCTGCACCAGGCTGCCGGCGACCAGCGACCAGCCATCCACCAGCACGAAGAAGATCAGCTTGAACGGCAGCGAGACCACCGCTGGCGGCAGCATCATCATGCCCATCGCCATCAGCACCGAGGCGACGACGAGGTCGATGATCAGGAACGGCAGGAACAAGAGGAAGCCGATCTCGAAGGCGCGCTTCAATTCGGAGATCATGAAGGCCGGCACCAGGATCCGCAGCGACATGTCGTCCGGGGTCGCCGGGATCGGCTCGCCGGACAGGTCCATGAACAGCTTCAGGTCCTTTTCGCGAACGTTCTTCATCATGAAGCCACGCAGCGGCACCGAAGCCCGCAACAACGCCTGCTCGACATTGATCTCGTTGGCGACCAGCGGCTTGATGCCCTCGTCATAGGATTTCTGCAGCACCGGCCCCATCACGAACGCGGTGAGAAACATTGCCAGCGCGATGATCACCGAATTCGGCGGCGCGGTCGCGGTGCCCAGCGCGGTGCGCAGCAACGACAGCACCACGACGATGCGCGTGAACGACGTCATCATGATCAGGATCGACGGTGCGATCGACAGCACCGTCAACAGCGCGATCATCTGGATCGCGCGCTCGGTGACGCCGCCATTGCCGGCGCCGAGGTTGATGCTGATATCCTGCGCGGACGCCGGATCGACCAGCGATCCGGCGACTATCAAAGTGAGAAGGAATAATACTCTACGCGGGAAGGACGTCGATCTCACGAATTGGACTTTGGGCGCCCCAGCAGGGACGCCATCTCGTCTTCGAGATTCTCAAAGCCGGTTTTCGTGGGCGGCGCGACCGGTGGAGCCACCGAGGGTTCGTTGCGGGCGGGGCCGGCGATCGAGACTTCGCTGGAGACGCGCGGGGCCGGTCGGCTCGGCGGCGGCTCCGGTGCCACCGGCGGCGCACCGATGCGGGGTTCCGCGGGTTCGGGACGGGGTTCGCCCGCGGGACGGCGCAAGGCGGCTTCGAGGCGCTGCGCCATGTCGGCGAGGTTTTGATCGGCCTCAGACGCGCTGGGTGCCGGGGCAGGGGCGGGAGTTGCGGGCGCAGGCGCTGGCGCCGGGGGGGCTGGCGGCGGCGGCACAGGCGCTGCGGCGCGTTCCGGCGCGCGCACCGGGGGCATGGTGCGGATCGGCGGTTCGGCCCGCATCGGCCGCGGCATCATCGGCTCGCTGCGTGGCATCGGCCGTGGCGGCGCAGGTTCATTGCGCGGCTCGAGGCGCGGTTCCGGGCGGGGCAGAGCTTCCGGGGTGAAGCCGGCGAGCGGATCGGGGCGGCGTTCCGGTAGCGGGGCCACGGGGCGGCGCGCTTCTTCGACGAAGGACGGCCGGGTCGGGCGCGGCGCCGGTTCGGGCAGATGCGGTTCGGGATCGAAGCCGCTGTCGTTGTCGGCCCAGTTCGCCGACTCGGAAACGGTGCTGCGCGGCGACAATTCGCTGCCGGAATTGCGCTGTGGCGCCTGATCCCGGCCGGGGATGGCGCGGACGATATTGGGCTCGACGACGATGTCGGTGGGGCCGCCGATCATCAACAAATGCTCGACATTGTCGCGGCGCACCAGCACGAGGCGGCGGCGGCCATCGACGGCGGCAGCGTCGATCACGGCCAGTCGCGGCATCCGTCCGCGGCTGGCATTGGCGCCAAGCCGGTTGCCGGCGAACCGGCGCACCAGCCAGGCCGCGAGCCCGATCAGCGCCAGCACGACCACGAAGGCAAAGAAGAATGTGAGCGGTGTCTGCATCTTTTAGTCCCCAGCCAGATAGCGCCGTCGTCACGCATGGATTCGGCGAACGCTGTGCGAACGATACAGCAACGCCGAACGAAGCGTGAGGCCCGCCCTATCTGTTAACGCCCCACGGCAAAAACTGCCGTTGGCGAATAATAAACCATGAATCGCCGCAGCCAAAACGACTTCTGTCGCCCCCGTCGTTCGGCCGATTGGACGGTTAACGCACCAAATCGGGCGAAAAAGCGATGGGCGCCGCGTGAAATCCACGTTTTCAGCGCTTATTTACGTTTCGGTAATTACTTTCGACAGAAATTAACCCGGTATTAACCACGCGGGCGGCAAATTCTGCCTACCTCAGGGCGCTCCGTCCCGAGGCCGGAGCGGAGAGAGTCCGATGGCGATCAGCGACATGCCGATGTTGTCGGCGCTGCGCACCAAGATGCAGTGGCACCAGGAGCGCCAGCGCGTACTGGCTGAAAACGTCTCCAACTCCGATACGCCGGGCTTCAAGCCGCGCGACCTCGTAGAACCGAAATTCGACAAGATCGGCAACGCCGCCGGCGGCGCGATGGGGACGCTGCCGATGATGCGCGCCAGCGGCACCAACATCATGCCGTCGGGCGGCAGTGCGAGCTTCGCGGCGAACAGCCGGGGCGGCTA
>JAQGKA010000269.1 GCA_028290355.1 Tardiphaga sp.
GGCCGAGTTTTGCGTAGGTCCCGGTATAGGGCAGCATCATGCCGACTTTGAGCGGCGCATTCTGCGCAATCGCGGGGGACCGAAACGGCGACGCGGCGGCGAGCGTGGCGGCACCGGCGGCGCCCGATAACAAGGCACGACGCGACAACGGCCGCAGCAAACCATAACTGGACATTGGCATTTCTCCCTTTGGATGGCTTCAGTGATCGGTTGAGCCCGATCTAATGACGGTGCTGCGAGTCGAAGTGTCCCGGGGACCGCAACCTCTCGCTACATGCGCATCATAATTCACATAAATTTGAGAAAGCAAGAATTATAATTCATGCTTGTCAGTTCGACTGCCGCGTGAATCTGATCCAAATCCGGTTAGTCGAAGCCATCAACGCCAAACTCGTGCCGTAAGGTGTCCGGATAAACTCGTAGCCAACAATTGCAGGCAGCCGGAGCTTTTGCCCGGCCGCGCAAACCTTCCAAGACGTTGGCGGCCTTTGTGGATCTCGGCGACGAATTCGGACCTCTCATGTGTTCCGCCCGCCGATATCTCCTTCATTCCGGTCCCGAACGCGGCGGCTCACGACCCGCCCGCAAGCATCTTCACCAGGCGGTAGAGGTACTCGTTGCCTTGGTAGAAGGACTTCACGAGAATACGCTCGTCGCGACCATGCGCACGGGATTCACCGATGTCACCCGCAAGGCCGGAATGGCCATAGGTCGGAATGCCTGCGTTGCGCAGATAGCTCCCGTCGGTGGCGCCCGCGACCATCGTCGGAAGCACGATGGCTCCTGGATAAAACTCGTTCGAGAGCTTGGTGATCGGACCAATGATATCGTCACTCAGTGCCGATGGAGCACTCAGCGTCGGCTGGTCAATCTGCGTCACCGTGATCTGGTCATCCGCCAGTACCCGCACCAACGACGCCTTCACCTGCTCTACCGGTTCGCCGGGCATGATCCGGCAATTCACCTTGGCGGTCGCCAGCTGCGGCAGAGCATTGATGGCGCTGCCACCTTCCAGCATCGTGGCGACGCAAGTGGTGCGCAATTGCGCGTTGTACGAAGGATTGGCCGACAGGCGCGCTACCGCAGGCGACGCCGGATCGGACTGGCCGGCCAGCACGGCACGCAGATCCTCGCCTAGCTGCCCGCCCTCCATCTGCGCGGTGCGCTCAAAATAGATTCGCGTGGTATCGTTCAGGACGACCGGGAAGCTGAACTCCGACAGTCGCGTCAGTCCCGCGGCCAACCGATAGATCGCGTTGTCCTTGACCGGCAGCGCGCTGTGGCCGCCCTTGTTCTTCACATCGAGCTGGTAGCTCAGCGAGATCTTCTCGCTGGTCTGCACGGTGTTACGGAGAGGCTTGCCGTCCTTCAACCCAACGCCCCCACCCTCGTTCAGCGCGAACTCGGCATCGATCAGGTCGCGGTGATTCTTCAACAGCCACTGGATCCCGAGCTTGTCGCGGTCGAGGATTTCCTCGTCGGTCTCCAGCGCCAGGATGATGTCGCGGTCCGGCTTGTAGCCTTCCTGCTTATAGCGGATCAGGTTCGCGACGAAGGCCGCGGCCATATACTTGTCGTCGCCGCTGCCGCGCGCGTAGAACCACCCGTCATTCTCGACGAGCTTGAACGGGTCCGTCGACCAGTCCTCGCGGGCGGCCGGAACGACGTCGATATGCGCCAGCAGCAAGATCGGCTTGCGCGCACCGCTGCCGCGCAGTCGCGCCACCAGATTGCCCTTGCGCGGCGCCGGCGAAAGCGCGTGGACATCAGCTTCCGGAAAGCCGGCAGCGCGCAGACGGACTGCCATCGCCCCCGCTGCCTTCGCGGTGTCTCCCGTGGCCGTCACGGTATTTATCTCGATCAGCTCCTTGTAGATGTCGAAGGCGAGCTGCTGCTGCGCCGTCAGTCCTTCCGCGGCCACAGCGTTAAGAAACCCGCCGCCCGCCAAAAGAAGAGCTGCGGCTGCGAATACAACGAGATGGCGGGTCGAGCGTGGTGGACGCATGTTCGTATCTCCGGATGACGCTAGATGACCGATGGCGGATCGCTATTTAGCGTCCTTGACGGCGACGACTTCGATCTCGACCAGGAAGCCGGGATTGGCGAGCGCGGCGACGCCGACGACCGAGCGTGTCGGCAGGTTCGGCTGGCTGCCGCCGAAGAACTGGGTGTAGCCCTCCATAAAAGCCTTGAAATCCATTGGCGCACGCGCGTCGTGGACCAGGAAGACCTGCATCTTGACGACGTCGCCCATGTCGAGACCGAGACCCTCAAGGATGCCCTTGATCTTGTTGAGGACGCCGACAGTCTGCGTCTTCACGTCGCCATACGCTTGCGGCGACGCGGGATCCGCCTCCTTGCTGAGGACCGGAGGCACCTGCCCGCTGACGTAGAAGGTCTCGGCGTTGCCCGCGACCTTCACCGCCTGCGCGATCGGAAAGGCCGAATTCGGGATCGGGTAGCGAACGACTTCGGCCTGCGCAAAGGCTGGCGTCAGCAGAAGGGCGGCCAGGACAGCATGTCTGATTTTCACTTCAATCTCCATTGAATGCGATGGGCGAAGGCCTCATGGGCGAACAACCTTGACGTCCGCAGCGGTCACGGCATCGCGGTAGTCGTTGCCAAAATTCGTCCGCAGATAATTCACGACGGCGGCGACCTGATCGTCGCTCAGCATAGCACCGAACGGCGGCATGGCGCGTTGGCCGTTCACCACGACATGGACCGGGTATCCGCTCGCCTCGAGATTCTTGTTCCGCGCGATCGACGGGTACGTCCCCGCGCCGGAAGCACCTTCGCCGTCCGGCAGATGACAGCCTTGGCAGATATTCGCGAACAGATCCCTGCCGGTCATCTGTGTGAACTTGTAGCCCGAGCTGAATGTCGGTTCGGACGACGGGTGTGCCGCGCTTTGGGCAAGGACCGCACTTGAAACAAAGCAAAGCCAGACGACCAAAGCAGACAGCACAGCCGCGCCCCATGGTGCGCGCCACGGGAGCGGCGACGGAATCAATTCTGAAGATCTGATCGACACGTCTGCCATGCGCCTACGTCCTCACGACGCGGTCATGCAGCCGCGTGATCGCATCGAGCGACGACAGGATGGCGCCCTCCTGCCACGCCGGGATGTAGGACGCGTGTTCGCCGGCAAGGACGATCCGTCCATCGATCTGGCAGAGATCGTCGTAGTGCTCCTCCCTCGCCTTTTCGGTCCAGTTGCCGGCGCATCCGAGCGTGAACGGGACGCGGTGCCACGCCACTGCGACACCGTTCTCGAACTCACTGCCGTACTGCGGATGTATCCTGGACCCGAACGCGACTGCGCGCTTCACCCGGTCCGCGGGCGGCATCGAGGTGAATTCGAATGCGTTGGCGCCTTCGAAGATGTATGCGCCCAGCAGCACACCGCGGCCGCTGCGGTTGAAGCCCGAGTTGGGATAGGCGATCTGCCTGATCGGCAGGTCGGTGTAGGTGATCCCACCGTAGATCGCCTCGTCCTCCTCCCAGAACCGGCGCTTGAACTGCAGGCCGACCTTCACGGCCGACGCATAAGGCACCGCGTCGATGGCGGCTTTCATGGGCGCGCCAACGTCGATCTGGATCTGGCTCAAGATGGAAAGCGGAATTGTGCAGACGCACCAATCAGCCTTCGCGACCTGCGGCGTTCCGGGCGCCTTCGCATCGATGAAGCTGACGGAGACGCCGCCGCCGTCCTGCTGGATGCGCGTCACCTTCGCATCGTAGCGGATGAGATCGCCGACTTGCCTGGCGAACGCCTTGCCGATCATGTCCATGCCACCCACGGGCTGGAACATGGTCGTCTGAAATTCATGCAGCGCGAAGTTCTGCAGGTATCTCCACATGCGCGACCTGAGGATATCCGACATGGCGATCGGCTCGCCAGCGACCGGCGCGGCGCCGAGACCGCCGCCCGGATCCTTCGCATAACCGCGGAAATCCGCCGAGATCAGGCTGGCCTTGTAGGCGTAGTTCTTGTCGAGGGCGCCCCACGACTTCATCGCCTGCAACAGGATCTCCTTGTCCTCGACAGAAACGACCTCGTCGAGCTTACCCTGCTGCGTCGCCTTGGCGAGCAGTTCGGAGACATGGCCCTGAAAATCGGTCTTGATGTCCCGGATACGCTGCGGCTGGCCACCGAAGGCGCCGGTCCCGTGAAGAAGCGCATTATGGTTGAGCTGGACGAAGGGCTCGAGCGCGACGTTCAACCGCTTGCAATAATCCAGCACGGCGCGGTGATGGTACGGAATCCGCCAGGGACCGGGGTTGAGATACAGGCCCTGTTCGAACTCGCAGTTCTGGGTTTGGCCGCCGAGCTCAGTGAAGCTATCGCCGCCCCGGATCGTCCAGTTGCGGCCGCCGGGCCGGCGATTGAATTCGAGGACCTGAACCTTGTAGCCCGCCTTGCGCAACTCGAGCGCGGCCGTCATGCCGGCAAGGCCCGCGCCGAGCACGAGGACCGACGCGCCCTTTGCGTCGCCGTCGAGCTTTACGGGACCCTTGTACCCGGACTCGGACGCGAAGCCGAGGCTGGTCATCGCCTGATACATCGCGGCGCCACCGGCGACGGCGCCGACAAGCGACAACAGATCCCGCCGGCTCAGAGTCTCTTGTCGGTCGCTCTGCATCATGGCCTTCGCTGGATCTTCTTGGGGATGGCAACGCGGTCGGAGGTAATCAGACCCCGGAGGTCTGTCCAAGTCAAACCGGTGTGATGCGGTTTGTTGCAGTCGCTTCTCGTTACATTCCCTGCGGCATCTAAAATAGTTTCGCCTCTGAACTCGGACAATTATCAGACGGATCTTTGCTTCGTTTGGCACCCACGCAAAAACAGGGCGGCACAGGTGCGCACCCGCGCCTCGATCTGCGACCGCGATGGCAGCGGCATTCCACCGAAGATGGCTGCCCGCTGCGGTGCCGAGGCGACCATGCCGATGAGGATTCCGGCCGCCTCGTCGATATCGTCGAGCGCGATGAATTCGCGCTTTTGTTGCACTCTCAGCCAATCGGCCAGAGCGCTGACGGTGCGCTGCATACCGTTCTTGTAAAACGTTGCCGCGATGCCGGAGAATTTCCCGGTCTCTTGCAACACCATGCGCTGGAGCGCGACCACCTCTTCGTCGAGCGCAAGGTCTGCGCAGATCATCAGCGCGTCGCGGAGCGCCTCTTCAATGTTCGCGTGATCGTGGATGTGCAGGTTGAAGGTGGAGAGGAAACGATCCAGCCGGTCGGAGACCATGCCCTCGAACAGCGCGGCCTTGTTCGGGATCAGGCGGTACAGCGTTTTCGTGGAGACGCCGGCGCGCCGCGCCACCGTTTCCATACTGGTCGCGGCATAGCCGCTGCCGGCGAACTCATGCCGGGCGGCCTCGTAGATGATTTGCCGCGTCTCATCGTCGGGGCGAAGTTGCGGCCGGCCCCGGTCGCGCCGGCCTGGGGTGTCGGTCTGAGCCATGCTTTTAAATGATGCCTGTCATTCCATTGACAGTTCCACGCTAGCTCCTATTTTGGAAAATATCAAGTTTCCTAAATAGCCCCTCGCGGGCAGAGGACCCAGGAGCCAGCGCCATGAACAGCCATTCCGCCTCATTCGAGATCGAGCGCCCGGTTCCAGCCGGCGACATCAGCAACGGCCGGCTGCCGGGCACAACCAGTCAAGCCGACACGGAGGGACCTATTGCTGCTCGCCCAGCTGCCAGAAAGTTCAACTTTCGCCAGGTGTTGATGGCCAGCGCCGCCCTGGCGGTGGTGGCTGGCGCGGCCTGGTATGGCTGGGACTACTGGACCGTCGGCCGGTATTTGGTCTCCACCGACGACGCCTATGTCAAAGCCGACAACACGACCGTCGCGCCCAAAGTCTCCGGCTACCTGCACCAGGTGCTGGTCGGCGACAACGAGCGCGTCAAGGCGGGACAGATCCTGGCGCGGATCGACGATCGCGATTTCAAGGTTGCCCTCGACCAAGCTGACGCCGACGTCGCCGCTGCGCAGGCGGCCATCGCCAGCAAGCAAGCCCAGCTGGAAGTTCAGCAGGCCGTGATCAACGCCGCAAAGGCAACCATCGACGTCGACCAGGCTGCGCTGACCTTCGCTGCACAGGACAACAAGCGCTATACCGATCTCGCAGCCACCGGCTCCGGCAGCGTGCAGAATGCCCAGCAGGCCCAGTCGCGTATCGCCAGCGCGAACGCCGTATTGACACGCGACGCCGCGAATCTCATCTCGGCACAAAAGCAGGTGGACCTACTCAAGGCCGAGATCGTTCAGGCCACCGCCACGCGGGCCCGTGCGGTCGCGCTACAAAGCCAGGCTCAGCTCAATCTCGGTTACACCGCCATCGTCGCACCAGTTGATGGCGTCGTCGGCAATCGGACGTTGCGCACCGGGCAGTTCGTGCAAGCCGGGACGCAACTGATGTCGGTAGTGCCGGTCAGCGGCGCCTACATCGTCGCGAATTTCAAGGAAACCCAGCTCACAGACGTCCGCAAGGGTCAGGCTGTCGATATCGAGGTCGATATGTTTCCAGGCCATACCGTGCACGGGCACGTCGACAGCATCGCGCCCGCAAGCGGCCAGGAATTCGCGCTGCTGCCGCCGGACAATGCAACCGGGAACTTCACCAAGGTGGTGCAACGCATCCCGGTGAAGATTGCGCTCGACGGCGGCAACAACGCGCTGGTCGAGCTGCGGCCGGGCATGTCGGTGATCCCCACGATCGAGACGCGCGGGCAATCGCACCACCGGCAGACGGTCGCGGCGACCAAGATATCAGACAAGGTTTCCGGAGGATTCTGCCATGTCAAATCCAATCCTGTCAGCCTCGATATCCGCGCTTCCGACCTCGCGCGGCAAATCTGAGCCTGCGGCGGCCGATCCGAATCGTGCCAGCCTCACCACCTGGATCGCCGTCCTTGCCGCCATGATCGGCTCGTTCATGGCGATCCTGAACATCCAGATCACCAATGCGTCGCTGCTCAACATCGAGGGCGGCATCGGAACCGGTGTCGACAACGGATCGTGGATATCGACCTCGTACCTGATCGGCGAGATCGTCGTGATCCCGCTGACCGATTACCTGAGCCGGGTGTTCTCGTTCCGCCGCTACATGCTGGCGAGCGCGACGCTGTTCGCGCTGTTCTCGGTCGCCTGCGCATTTACCCACGATCTTCCGTCGATGATTGCCATGCGTGGTCTGCAAGGCTTTGCCGGCGGCGTGCTGATACCCATGGCATTCACCCCGCCGGCGGCGTGCTGATACCCATGGCATTCACCCTGGTGCTGACCAAGCTGCCGAAAACACAGCAGCCGGTCGGACTGGCGATCTTCGCCCTGTCCGTGACTTTCGCCCCGGCGATCGGCCCCACCATCGGCGGCTATCTCACCGAAAACTATGGCTGGCAGACAATCTTCTTCGTCAACGTGCTGCCGACCATCGTGATGGTGACGGCACTCTATCTGACGCTGGAGCACAAGCCGATGCAGCTTGGGCTGTTGAAGGATGGTGATTGGGCCGGCATGTTCACCATGGCGGTCGGCCTGTCAGCACTGCAGACCGTGCTCGAGGAAGGCAACAAGGACGACTGGTTCGCATCGCCCTTCATCCTGCGTCTCGCGGCCGTCGCGCTGGTCAGCCTGGCGCTGTTCGTCTGGATCGAGCTCACGGTCGAAAAGCCGCTGATCCGGTTGCGGCTGCTGAAGGGACGCAATTTCGGCTTCGGCACCGTCGCGATGACGCTGCTCGGCTTCGCGTTGTTCGGGTCGGTCTATATCCTGCCGGCCTATCTCGGCCAGGCGCAGGGTTACAATGCCGAGCAGATCGGCTCGGTGATGGCGTGGACCGGCCTGCCGCAGTTGATCCTGATCCCGCTGGTGCCGCAATTGATGAAGCGCTTCGACACGCGTTACATTGCCGTCTTCGGTCTCGCGATTTTCGCCGCCAGCTGTTTCATGAATATCGCGATGTCGCCCGACTACGCCGGCGACCAGCTCTGGGTCCCCAATATCGTCCGCGCGATAGGCCAAGCGATGGTGCTGACCCCGCTCACCTCGGTGATCACAGGCGATATTGCACCTCAGGACGTGCCTGCGGCGTCGGGCATCAGCAACATGTTCCGCAATCTCGGCGGCGCCATCGGTACCGCCGTGCTGGCAACCGTGATCACCAAGCGCGAGCAGTTTCACTCCAACATCATCGGCCAGTCGGTCACGCTCGGCCGCGAGGAAGTCCGCAACCGGATTGCGCAGATGACCGACTACTTCATGGCGCATGGCGTGCCCGATCCTGCGGCGGCGCGGCAGCAATCCATCATTGCGCTCGGAAAGGCCGTGAAGCATCAGGCGCTGGTAATGGGATTCAGCGACACCTTCGCCTTAATCGGCGTAGTGCTGGTTCTTGCCGCTGCCGCCGTTTTGCTGACGCGCAAGGTGAAGGGAAGCGGCGCTGGAGCACACTAATAGGCGATGCGGCAAAGGGAGGCTGACGATTTGGTTCCCTTTGCGCTAGAGGTCGAAATTCCACATCGAATCCCTCTACGCCCAGACAGGCACGTGTGACCAGCGGACTAGCTCTGAGGCCCCATCAGCCGCTGAGCGCGTTCTGCACATAGAATATGGTGGTGGACATTGGCGATCCATTGCCGGCCGGAATCCGTCATATTCAAATATTTTATTCCGTCGTCGAGGTGCATCGAGACGCAGTTCCAGAAAAAGGCCGGGTATTTGTCGATGACATCGGCAGGCGATGAGTATCCAAGTTTTCGATTCACACCGGTCTCCTCGAACTCATAAAAAAGCGCGTTCGCCTTTCGCGCGTACAGCGGATCGCCAAGCTGTCCGATGAAGTCAGCAGCCTGGACCAGTTTCGGCTCCAGTCTTTCGCTTGCCCGCTTCCGATTCTCCGGGACTGGAAAGCGTGTCATCTCGATGGCCTCTGCAATACGCGCAGCATCGATGTTCGGTGTTTTTTCCAGTCGTTCTAATGCAAATAATTTAGACCGATCGACGTGATAGGGTGTCAGAGCAGCATCCGATGCGCCGCGCGGAAGCTTGATTGTATTCCCGTTCCCGTCAATGACGAACTCAGTTTCGGTATCGCCGTTCAGAACGCCGCGCACATAGCCGATGTCATGCAGCAGACAGGCGACGATCAGATGGCTGTAATCCGAAGGCTCGATGCGTTGCGACACCATCATGCCGTGCAGGATGTCGCGTCCGACCACGGTGACCTGCAGCGTATGCTCGTAATTGTGGTAGAGCGCGTCGCTTCTCGCCAAACATTCGATGGTGGCGCGTGCCGCTGAACCGAGACGCTCCGCTTCATCGTCATGCGCCGAGCCGAAAATGCGGCGAAAATCCCTGGTCAGAAAATTGCCGAGCTTGTTTGCCGCGATGGCAGTGATTGTTTTCACGGACGTTCTCCGAATGATGCTGGATCGTTTCGAAGCTCACGTTATGCAGCGCTAACACGAATAGCCTGCCGCAGTGGAGTTCTCCACTGCCATCGCATGCAATTTCTGAACGGCTACGCACAATCGGATTGCCCTAATCGCGGATCGACCAACTGTGTATTACGTGCTGTTCGCCATTGGGCCTCCCGCCAGGGATAAATGCGCCAAACACGCCCCCCCGTGGCGTCGTGCTCGATCCAGACATCTACGGTTCAGCCTACCAGTATTTCAGGCCGCACGCATCAAAAGGACGGACAGAATCACTTGCTGCACTGCGTCACGGCAGTCGCTCAATCACGATAACTGATACGACACGAAGATTTTCAAGAACAATTGAAGCCTCGCAATCGATGTCTATTTCTAGGATCGAATGGTACTGTCATCAGGAGCCACGGAGGCTCTGACGCTGAGGGTTTCGCAGACGCCATCAATCTCGATAAAAAGATGGCGCTCCAAGAGTTGCACTCCAAGATCAAGAAGACAATTGCGTCTGTGGTCAGACGGCGCGGCAACAAACGGAGGACGTTATGGCGTGGCGTGACGACAAGGCACGGACTACCCTGATCCGCGAGGCAGCGAGAAGCATACAGCCGGGCAAGACGCCCCGGGCCTTTGCTGAACTTCTGTTCGAACACACCAATACCGAGGATCTTGCCAACTACGACGCCACCTCCCTGGCCTTCCTGGCAGAACAGGCCTGGGAACATGTGCAGCGACGCACGGCGGGCTGTGCCGATATTCGCGTCATCAACCCGATGATGCCGGACGGGCGCGAGATTTCCGTGCTCGAAGTTCTCAACGACAACATGCCCTTCCTGTTTGATTCCATCATAGCGGAGCTCGCCGAGCAGGGCATCGAAGTCACGCTCGTCGCACACCCTATCATCGCGGTGGAGCGGGACGAGCAAGGCAAGCTGCTGCGTTTCTACGGCGAAACACTGCCGGAGGAGGCAAAAGGCGAGCGCGAAAGCCTGATCCATTTCCACATTACCCGTCTGGACGCCGATGCCGATCGACGGAAGCTGATCGACGGCCTCACCAAGACGCTCAACGACGTGCGCGCCTGCGTCACCGACTGGCAAGCCATGCGCGCCCGTGTCGAACAGGCCATCAAGACTTTCAGCTCCAATCCGCCGCCGCTGCCGATAGACGAAGTCGCCGAAGCCAACCAGTTCCTGCAATGGCTGTGCGCCGACAATTTCACCTTCCTCGGCCTGCGCGAGTATCGCTTCTCGCCCGACACCGATGCGTCAGACGACGTCAGCACGGCCGAGGGCCTGGGCATCCTTCGCGACCCCGATGTGAAAGTCTTGCGCCGCGGCACCGAAATGGTGGTGATGACATCGGAAATCCGTGAGTTCATGCGCGAGCCGACCCTCCTCATGGTGGTCAAGGCCAATGTGAGCAGCCGCGTTCATCGCCGCGTCCGCATGGATTATGTCGGCATCAAACTCTATACGCCCGATGGCCGGCTCGAGGGCGAATTGCGCCTCGTCGGCCTGTTCACCTCGGGCGCCTATACCCGCTCGGTGCGGCAGATCCCCTATGTCCGCCATAAGGTGGAGCAGGTGTTCCAGCGCGCCGGCTTCGAGCCGTCCAGTCATTCAGGTAAGGCGGTCCAGCATATCCTCGAAGAATATCCGCGCGACGAACTCTTCCAGGTCGATGTCGAGACGCTCTACAACTTCGTCATGGAAATCCTGATGCTCTATGAGCGCCCCCGCGTACGGGCGCTGGCAAGGGCCGACAAGTTCGACCGCTTCGTTTCCATCCTCGTCTTCATTCCACGCGAGAAATACGACACCGATGTTCGCACGCGCGTCGGGGCCTTCCTGGCACAAGCCTACAAGGGGACCTTGTCAGCCTCCTACGCTGCCTTTCCCGAAGGGTCGCTTGCGCGCGTTCACTATATCATCGGGCGCTATGAAGGAAAAACGCCCGTCATCGAGCGCGCGACGCTGGAAGCCGAGATCAGCGCCATCGCCGCGACCTGGGGTGACAAGCTGAAAGCGGCGCTCGCCGCTTCCACCGACGGCATGCGGGCGCGGATGCTCGCCAATCGATATGCCCAGGCCTTCGCTGGCGGCTACACCGAGGCTTTCGGCACCTCACAGGCGATTGCCGATATCGCCACCATCGAAAAGCTCACCCCGGCCCGTCCGGTGGCGATTTCGGTCCACCGCATCGAGGGTGAAGACGATCCATCGCGCTTCGGCCTGAAGGTCTTCTCGCATGGCGCGCCTCTGTCGCTGTCCTTCCGGGTGCCGGTGATCGAAAATCACGGCCTGCGCGTGGTCAACGAGCGTACCTATCAGATCGTGCCCCACGCCATGCCGGTGCCCGCGCCGGTATGGCTGCACGATATGACGATCGAGGCCAACGATGGCAAGCCGATCGTGATCAGCGCGGAATTCAACCATCGCCTGGAAGCCTCGATCATGACGGTGATCAGCGATCGCGCCGAATCCGACGGATACAACGCCCTTATCTTGCGCACGGCCCTAAGCTGGCGCGAAGTTTCGACCATCAGGGCGCTCTCCCGCTACCTGCACCAAATCCGCGCTCCCTTCAGCCAGGACTACATGTGGGAGACCTTGCGCAAGAACACCGCGATCACCGCCAGCATTGTCGCTCTGTTCCAGGCTCGTCTCGATCCGAGCCTCGACACCACCGATGCCGAGCGCTCGGCACGCGAAACCACGCTCCTCGCCGAAATCGAGGAGCAGCTCAAATCTGTCGCGTCGCTCGACGAAGACCGCATCCTGCGCCGCTTTACCAACCTGGTGCAGGCAACGATCCGCACCAATCTATGGCAGATCGGTCAGGACGGACATCCGCGTCCGGTGATCTCCTTCAAGTTTGATGCGCACAAAATCGAGGACCTGCCGGCCCCGCGGCCGCTCTACGAGATTTTCGTCTATTCTCCGCGCGTCGAAGGCATTCATCTGCGCTTCGGCAAGGTGGCGCGCGGTGGGTTGCGCTGGTCCGACCGGCCACAGGATTTCCGCACCGAGATCCTTGGCCTGGCCAAGGCACAACAGGTCAAGAACGCCGTGATCGTGCCGGTCGGCGCCAAAGGCGGCTTCGTGCCCAAACGCCTGCCGCCGCCCTCCAACCGCGATGCCTGGATGGCGGAAGGCACCGAAGCCTACCGCATCTTCATTCGCTCGCTGCTCGAACTCACCGACAATCTCGATGGCGACACGATCGTGCCGCCGGACAACACCGTGCGGCACGACGGCGATGACCCCTATCTCGTCGTCGCCGCCGACAAGGGCACGGCCACCTTCTCCGAC
>JAQGKA010000281.1 GCA_028290355.1 Tardiphaga sp.
ATTTCGGAGACGGTCTTCAGCGGCCGGGTGACCGGCGCATCGGGGTCGATCTCGTCATCGGCCATCGTGGAGATCGGCGACATCGGCGTGTCGCGCAGCCGTTTCAGGCCGAGATGCCGCTCGCGCAGAATGACGAAGATGCCGGCCGCGGCGACGATCACCGCGCCGCCGACGACATAGGGTGTCGGCACCTCGCCGAACATCCAGAAGCCGAGCAGGAACGCCCACAGCATCGCGGTGTAGTCGAACGGCGCCAGGAACGAGGCCGGCGCGTAGCGATAGCTTTCGGTGAACAGCATCTGGCCGAGCCCGCCGGCAATGCCGATGCCGACCAGCAATCCCAGCTCCAGACCGGTGGCCGGCATCCGCCAGCCGAACGGCGCGGTCACCAGCGACACCGCCATCACCGTCAGCGTCATGAAGATCACGATCGCGGCGGAGGACTCCGTCGCGGTCAGGCGACGGATCTGGATCGTCGCGCCGCCGGACGACACGGCATTCAACAGCGCCAGCGACAGCCCGACCATCATCGAGGTCGTCAGCGCGGCATGGTTGCCGAAATACGGCGACAGCATCAGGATCACGCCGCAGAAGCCGACTCCGACCGCCGACCAGCGATAGGCATGGACGTGCTCCTTAAGGATCAGCGCGGCGAACACCACGGTGATCAGCGGCGCGATAAAGGCGATCGCGGTGACGTCGGCGATCGGCAGCCGTGCCAGCGCGCCGAAGGTGCAGAACGTGCCGACCACGCTGAACGAGCCGCGAACGACATGCGCCGACAGCCGGTTGGTGCGCAGCGCGCCGCGCAACTGGCCGCGCCAGCCGAAGAACAACACGATCGGGATCAGCGCGAACAGCCCGCGGCAGAACACGATCTCGCCGACCGGCACGGCGCTGCCGAGATAGCGGCCCTGCGCTCCCATCAGCGCAAACACCATCGTGCTGGCAATCTTCAGCGACACGGCTTTGAGGATGTTCATGGATAAGGAGAATCGCGCTGGCGGGAGATAAACCGCACACAACCACGCAACAGGGCCCGCGAAAACCGCCGAAGCGGCATGGCTTGGCGGGAGTCCATGCGCCGGCCCACCCTCTGTTGTCACCACCCGCGAAAGCGGGTGGCCCAGTATTCCGGGACATCGGTGATGTAAGCGAGAGGCTACCCTGTACTGGGTCCTCCGCTTTCGCGGAGGATGACAGCCCATGGTGGAGCAGCGCCGCGCCTGCGCTTATCCCTTCTTCTTCGGCGGCCGCGGCGGGCCGTCCACCGCGGGCAGCGATTTCAGATACAGCGCCATCGCGGTACGATCTTCCGCGCTGAGCTGCGAGGTGTTGCGGATCACGCGGGCCATCGAACCGCCTGCCGTATCGCCTTCCGGCGTCTGCCCAGTCTCGAGGAAATAAGAAAGGTCCTTTTCGGTCCAGTCAGCGAGGCCCTTTTGGGTGATGTTCGGCACCCAGCCCTCGCCTTCCGGATTGGGCCCGCCGGCAAAGCGCTGTTTCTCGACAATACCGCCGAGCAGGTTGCGCGGGCTGTGGCACTCGGCGCAGTGGCCCAGGGCGTTGACGAGATAGCTGCCGCGATTCCACTGCGCGGAATGCCCGGCGTCCGGCGCGAACGGCTTGCCGTCCAGAAACAGCAGCTTCCAGATGCCGAGATTGCGGCGGATGTCGAACGGAAACGGCACGTTGTGGGCGGGCGCCCTGCCGGACACCGGCGGCAACGTCTTCAGATAGGCGAACAGGTCGCGCGCGTCTTCGATATTGGCGTGCTGATAGGAACTGTAAGGAAACGCCGGAAAGTAGTGCGTCCCCGTTGGCGATGTGCCCTTCAGCAGCGCGGTGACGAAATCAGCCTCGCTCCAGCGCCCGATGCCATCCGCCGGATCGGGCGAAATATTCGGCACGTAGAAGGTCCCGAACGGCGACGGGATCGGCAGCCCGCCGCCGAGCCGCGTGCGGTCCGGCTGCGCCGGCGTGGCGTGGCAGGAGGAACATCCGCCGGCATTGAAGGTTGTCAGCCCGTTCGCGATGTTCGGCGTGTGCGCCGGCAGCGCGCTCGCGGAAACCGTTGCGGAAATCGTCAGCCACCCGAACACCGCGAAGCCGACCACGGCAGCGCACAGTACAAAAACGAAAAGTCGCTTCACGTTCCGATCCATCCTCACGGGTCAGCGTCAGCAGCCATTATGGAGCAAGTAGTCGCGATTCCCGGAACGAAATTGTGACCCACCGTTCAGCGATCGCGGGAATAAACACGAACCAACGGCGTTTCAGATCATCATGATCTTGCGTCCACAGGGAGAAAACCATGTCGAACACCAAAACCATGCTCGCGAGCCTCGCATTGGCGACCGTCGTCTTTTCCGCTCCAGCATTCGCCGACAAGATGAAGGCCACGCTGAACGGCGCCGCCGAAGTGCCCGCCAACACCACCGCCGGCACCGGCACGGCCGATATCGACTATGATCCGGCGTCCAAGAAGCTGACCTGGAAGCTGACCTATTCCGGCCTCACCGGCCCCGCCACCATGGCGCATTTCCACGGCCCAGCCGAGCCCGGCAAGAATGCCGGCGTCGCCGTGCCGATCGCGCCCGCTACCAGCCCATCGGAAGGCAGCGCCACGCTGACCGACGCGCAGGCTGCCGACCTCACGGCCGGCAAGTACTACGTCAACGTCCACACCGCGGCCCATCCGGCCGGAGAAATTCGCGGCCAGGTAACGAAGTAAGTCAACATAGTTGGCGCAGCGTCCCGGCAAGCATAGAGTGCCGGGACGCCGATGAGGCTTCGATGATCAAGAGCAAGATCGACAGCAAAGCACGGACGACTATTCCCTCGCAGGTGCGCGACGCGCTGAGGCTGCGGACGGGCGACGAAGTCGTCTACACGATTGAGCATGAGTGCGTCGTCCTCGCGCGTGCGGGACAGGATCAACTTGATTTTCCCTTCGCAACATTCGCCGAATGGAATAGCGAAGCAGATCGGAAGGCTTATCGCGATCTTTGATCCATAGGTGCGTCGTCCCGGCAAGCGAGCTTGCGAGCGCAAGCCGGGATCCATAACCACCGTCATCTTGTTTGGTCGCTGGGGCAGATACCTTCTGCCATCAACGAGCCTAGGGGGATGGGTCCCGGGTCGGCGTTCGCTCCGCTCAATTGTCCGGGACGACGGTTTTAACTCAGCTCTTCAGACGAAACGTCTCGTGGCAGCCGCCACATTCCTTGCCGATGCCGCCGGCGGTCGCTTTCAGTGTATCGAGATCCTTGATCTTGGCCTTGGCCTCGGTGACCACCTTGCTGAAGCTGGCGATGTGGGCCTCGAAGCCGGACTTGTCCTCCCAGATTTTGGGCGAGGCGCTGTAATCGCCCTCGGCCTTCAGGCCCTTGGTGCTGTCGGGAAACAGCGTCGGCAATTTCTTGGCGGTGTCGTTGAGCGCGTTGAGCGCGGCATCGACCGCGGCCTGATCGTAAGGCTTGTCGCCCTTGGCCATCGCACCCAGCACGCCGCCGAGACTGCGTCCGTTGGCCTTCATCAGAGTCTGGCGCTCCTTGACAATATCCTGCTGCGCCATCACGGCGCCGGCCCCCAGCAACAAAGCACACACAACAACGATCGTACGTTTCATCGGCCAATGCCCCCTTTGGAATTCAATTAAGACTAGTCCGCAACACATGGACAGAACACCGCCGCCGGGCATCTATTCCCGGCGGCGTTTTTCTTACAGATTATGCAGGCGTTCCTGCTCGCGGATCGCCATCCAGATCCGCTCCGGCGTTGCAGGCATGTCGATGTGCTCGATCTTGTATTCGCGCCACAGGCCCTCGATGATGGCATTGACCACCGCCGGGCAGGAGCCGATCGCGCCGGCCTCGCCTGCGCCCTTCACACCCATAGGATTGGTGGTGCAGGGAATATTGTGGGTCTCGAAGCTGATCGGAGCGCCATCGGCGGCGCGCGGCAGCGCATAGTCCATGAAAGTGCCGGTGACGAGCTGACCATCCTTGGGGTCGTAGACCGCCTGCTCCATCAGCGCCTGGCCGATGCCCTGCATGGTGCCGCCATGGACCTGGCCGGCGAGCAGCAGCGGATTCAGCGTGACGCCGAAATCATCGACGATGACGTAATTGACGATGGCGATCTTGCCGGTGGCGGGGTCGATCTCGACCTCGACCAGATGGGTGCCGTTCGGAAAGGTGCCGTCGGCGCTGCTGAAGGTCTCAGAGGCGTTCAGCTTTGAGCGATCGGCACGCTTGGCCAGATCGGCGAAGGAGATCGAGCGGTCTGTGCCGGCGATGCGCACGACACCGTCGCTGATCTCCAGATCGGCGGCGCTGGTTTCCAGCGCATCGGCAGCTAGTTCTCTCAAATTGACGCCCAGCTTGCGGGTGGCGCGCTGGACGCTGACGCCGCCGGAGGGGATCGACGCCGAACCGCCGGTGCCCAGCCCGGTGGCGACCTTGTCAGTGTCGCCCTGGACGATGTGGACGCGCTCCGGCGCGACGCCGAACTGTTCGGCGACGATCTGCGCATAGGCGGTCTGGTGGCCCTGCCCGGTCGACTGGGTGCCGATCAGGATGGTGATGTCGCCATTGGCATCCAGCGTCACATTGGCGGTCTCCTCGCCCATGGTGCCGCAGACCTCCACATAGGTCGCCAGCCCGATGCCGCGCACCAGGCCGAGCTTCTTCGCCGCCTTGGCGCGCTTCGGAAACTCCTTCCAGTTGGCGACTTCCATCGCCCGCTTCATGTGGGCGGCGAAGTCGCCGGAATCGTAGATCTTCCCGGTCGCTGTTGTGTAGGGCATCGCCTTCGGCTGAATGAAATTCTTGCGGCGGATCGCATCGGGCGACATGCCGAGCTTGCGCGCGCAGGCATCGACCAGGCGCTCGACCACATAGGCCGCTTCGGGGCGGCCGGCGCCGCGATAGGCATCAACCGGCACGGTGTTGGTGAACACGGTGCGGACGCGGCAGTGAAACGCCTTGATGTCGTAGAGGCCCGGCAGCATGCCGGCGCCGCCATGCGGAATATCCGGCCCGAAGGTCGACAGGTACGCGCCCATGTCGGCCATCAGGTCGACATCCATGGCGAGAAACTTGCCGTCCTTGTCGAGCGCCATGCGGGCATGGGTGACGTTGTCGCGGCCCTGCGCGTCGCC
>JAQGKA010000295.1 GCA_028290355.1 Tardiphaga sp.
GCGCAGAAATTCCGCCGCTGGTACCGGGCCCAAGTGCTGGAGCTGTTCAAGACCGTCGATGTGATCATTGCGCCGGCAACGCCCTGCGTTGCGCCGAAACTCGGCCAGGTCATGTTCGAACTCGATGGGGTCGAATTGCCGGTGCGGGCCAATATCGGCATCCACACCCAGCCGATCTCGTTCATCGGCCTGCCGGTAGTGGCGGTGCCCGTTCCGCTCGATCCGATGCCGATCGGCGTCCAGATCATCGCTGCCCCGTGGCGGGAGGATATTGCGCTGCGCGTCGCTTACGCGCTGCAGCAGGCCGGCGTCGTCGCCGCGCCGCGCCCGAAAGGATTCTGACATGGATATCGATCTTCCCGACGTGCTCGCCGAAGTGAGCGCGGCCTTTGCGCGTTACGAAGCTGCGCTGGTCAGTAACGACACCACCGTGCTCGGCGAATTGTTCCGCAACGACCCCCGCACGCTGCGCTACGGCATGGGCGAGAATCTCTACGGCTATGACGCGATCCAGGCATTCCGCGGCGCCCGCTCGCCGGTCGGGCTGATGCGCCGGACCGCGCGGACGGTGATTTCGTCCTACGGCCGCGACACTGCGGTCGCCTCGACGCTATTTTATCGCGACAGCGCTCCGGGTAAGGTCGGCCGGCAGATGCAGACATGGGTGCGATTCGCCGAAGGCTGGCGGATCGTTGCGGCCTCTGTCAGCATAATTGACGAGCCCAAGGAACAGGCATGAGTTTTGACGATGTGCTGGTTGAGCCGGGATCGGGAAAGCCGCGCCGCAAGGCCGGCGCCGCTGAGCCCGTCAGTCGCGTCGATCGGGCAGGCGTCACTATCGGGAAGGTGACCCGCGCCGAGGAACTTCGACTGCAACTGGCCGACGACATTGTTCGCGGCGTGTTGGCGCCGGGCGCGCCGCTCGACGAAACCGAGATCGCCCAACGCTTTAACGTCTCGCGCACGCCGGTGCGCGAAGCCTTGCGGCAGCTGGCCGCCAGTGGCCTCGTCGATTCCCGCGCCCACCGCGGCGCCGTGGTGGCGCAGCCGTCGCTTGAGCGGCTGACCGGCATGTTCGAGGCGATGGCGGAGCTGGAAGCTCTGTGCGCCGGCCTTGCCGCCGAACGGATGTCTGCGGTGGAGCGCCACGCGCTGGAAGCCGTGCATGAGGAATTGCGGGTGCTCAGTTATGACGGCAACCCGGATCGCTTTCACGAGGTCAACGAGCGCTTTCACAACGCGATCTATACCGGCTCGCAGAACGATTACATCGCCGAAATCACGCTGGCGACCCGGGTGCGGGTACAGCCGTTCCGCCGTGCCCAGTTCCGCAACCTCGGCCGTCTGGCGAAATCGCAGGCCGAGCATGACCGCGTCGTGGTAGCGATCATGCGCGGTGATCGCGTCGGCGCCGCTGCGGCGATGCGCGCGCATATCGAACTGGTACGCGGCGAATACGAGCACTATGCGGTGTCGCTGTAAGCCTTCACTCCAGGCCGAATTGCTTTTTCAGCTCGTCCTTGGCGCGTTTGGAAACAAGCAGGCCTCGAACCTGTTCCGGATCATCGAGAAAATGCCGGAACCTTAGCGCAATCCGTGGGTTGACTGGTGTGGGATGTAACCGTCCAGCTGCTGAATCGCCCGCGCCGCAAGGCTTCGGGTGCTTTCGCTTTTAACCCGTCGAATTTGCCGCGCTCCGACCGGAGCATCACACGTATGCTCTGGAGCAAGGCGGCATGGCCATTCTGAGCAGCGCTGATTTGGAAGCCAGTCCCCCCGTCGGGCAGACGCTGCCCTCGGGTTCAAGCCGCGTGATCGAAACCGACATTCCGTCGCGCCTCGACGCGTTGCGCTGGAGCGGATTTCATACCCGCGTCGTGCTGGCGCTCGGCATCACCTGGATTCTCGACGGGCTTGAGGTGACGCTGGCGGGCGCGTTGTCCGGCGCGCTGAAGGAAGATGCGATACTAAAATTCTCGAATTTCGACGTCGGCCTGGCCAACAGCGCCTATCTCGCCGGTGCAGTAATAGGAGCGCTTGGTTTCGGCTGGCTCACCGATCGCATCGGTCGCAAGAAACTGTTCTTCATCACGCTGGCGGTCTATCTCACGGCGACCGCCGCGACGGCGTTGTCATGGAATCTGGCGAGCTACGTGCTGTTTCGCTTTCTCACCGGCACCGGCATTGGTGGCGAATACACCGCGATCAATTCGACGATCCAGGAATTGGTACCGGCGCGCTACCGCGGCTGGACCGATCTAGTGATCAACGGCAGCTTCTGGCTCGGTGCAGCGCTGGGCGCGGTCTGTGCCATCGTGCTGCTCGATCCCGTGGTGATAGACCAGGCCTATGGCTGGCGGCTGGCCTATTTCACTGGCGCTATCCTCGGACTCGTGGTGTTCGTGATGCGGCTGTGGATTCCGGAAAGCCCGCGCTGGCTGATGATCCATGGCCATCCAGAGCGCGCCGAAGAGATAGTCGCCGAGATCGAAACCTCAGCGCGTCAGGAAGCGAAACCGTCGGCTCTGAAGTTGTTGCCTAAGATCAAGCTGACCATGCGCAATCATACCCCGCTACGCGAGGTCGCGCGGACCTTGTTTGTACTGTATAGGCAGCGCTCGCTGGTTGGCCTGGCGCTGATGGCGTCGCAGGCGTTTTTCTACAACGCGATCTTCTTCACCTATGCGCTGGTGCTGACGGATTTCTTCGGCATCGCCTCGAACCAGGTCGGCTGGTACATTTTGCCGTTTGCGGCCGGCAATTTTCTCGGGCCGCTATTGCTCGGCCGTTTGTTCGATACGCTCGGTCGCCGGCTGATGATCGCCGTCACCTATGGTGTCTCCGGCGTACTGCTGGCGATCTCCGGCTACCTGTTTTCTATCGACGTGCTGAGCGCGCAGACCCAGACCATCGCCTGGATGGTGATCTTCTTCTTCGCCTCACCGGCGGCGAGTGCGGCCTATCTGACGGTGAGCGAAACCTTTCCGATCGAGGTCCGAGCGCTGGCGATCGCATTTTTCTACGCGATCGGCACCGGGATCGGCGGCGTTGCCGGCCCGGCCCTGTTCGGCGTGCTGATCGACTCCGGCTCGCGCAACAGCGTGTTCGCCGGATACCTTCTCGGCGCCTTTCTGATGATCGCAGCGGCGGCGATCGGCTGGCGCTATGCCGTCGCGGCGGAACGCCAGCCGCTTGAATCTGTTGCACGGCCGCTCGCCGTTGTGGAGTAGACTGATGACGATGACACAGAACCTTGCTGAAACGACGACCCATGACAATGCAACACCGGATTCCGTGCCGGTACCCGGCGCGCTGATGCCACACCTCAGCGAATGCGCGCTGCTGCTCGACATCGACGGTACGCTGCTCGACATGGCACCGACGCCGCGCGAAGTCTGGGTGCCGCCGGAACTGGCGACGGCGCTGGGCCGGTTGCTGCAGCGAACCAATGGCGCGCTGGCGCTGGTCTCCGGCCGCTCCCTGAATGACATCGACCTGATCTTCGCGCCGATGCAGTTTCCTGCGGTCGGCGGCCATGGCGCGGAGATGCGACTGTCGCCCGACAATGAATCGGTGGCTTCCCATGCGCCGCCGCTGGACAAGGAATTGAAGCGTCGCCTTGCGGCGATCGCCAAGCTCAGCCCCGGCATCCTGCTCGAAGACAAGGGCTATTCGCTGGCGCTGCATTATCGCCTCGCGCCGCATGCCGAAAAGGCGATCTACGACGCGGTGTCGGCGATCCGCGCCGATCTACCAAATGCGCCGATTGAAGTGCTACCCGGAAAGTTCGTCTGCGAGATCAAGCATTCCGGTTTCACCAAGGCGACCGGCGTGATCGAATTGATGACCCAGGAGCCATTCAAGGGTCGCCGCCCGGTATTCCTGGGCGACGACGTTACCGACGAAACCGTATTCGCGATCATGCCCGGCATGAATGGTCTGGCGTTCTCGGTGGGACGACGTGCGCAGGGCGTCGCCGGGCATTTCGACGAGCCGCGCGACGTACGCGCCTGGCTCGCACAACTCGTCGCCGACGAAAAGTCCGCAACGGAATAACCGCGCGTAATCGATTCAGAGCTGGCGTGGATGGAACCTGTCGAGAGGGCGGTGGGTTCCACGCGCGCGCCCAAGTTTGGTGTCAATTGGATCGAATGGTGACGAGGAACCATATTGATGAACGATCGTTTATAAACGACCAATACTCCAGGAGGGGACCCTGTGAATCTCGTCGTCGTTTCAAACCGCGTATCCCGCGCTTCGGCCAATGAGCCGATGACCGGCGGATTGGCTGCAGCACTGCTGCCAGTGGTTGAGAAATCCGGCGCAATCTGGGTCGGTTCCAGCGGTAGGGTCCGCGACGGCGCGCAAAAGGAACCCTTTGCCGAGATTGAAGCCTTGGGTACCGGCGCGTTGGCGATGCTGGATCTGCCCGCGGCGCATTACGGTGGCTACTACGAAGGCTTTGCCAATTCAGCGCTGTGGCCGGCGCTGCATTCCCGCACCGATCTGATCCGCACCTCGCAGGACGATTATCAGTCCTATCGCGAGGTGAATTCCTTCATGGCGCGCGCGCTGTTGCGCTTCCGCAAGCCGGAAGCCGTGTTCTGGATTCAGGACTATCATTTCCTCGCGCTTGGCGCGGAAATGCGCGATCTCGGCGTTACCCATCCGATCGGTTTCTTCCTGCATACGCCGTGGCCAACTCGTGCGATCATTGGCGGCGTGCCGCACCACCGCGAACTGGTCGAGGCCATGCTCGCCTATAACCTGATCGGCTTTCAGACCGACGACGACCGCGATAACTTCCTCTCTTACATTAAATTCGATCTCGGCCTCGACATCGCGGATGGCGTGGTAGCGTCGCGTTTCGGCACCTCGCGCTGCGCAGTGTTTCCGATCGGCATCGATCCCGCGAAATTCGCCGCCCATGCCGCCAAGGCCGCTTCGCATCCTGACGTGTCGCGTCTGCGTCGCAGCCTTCACGGTGAGAAGCTCGCGATCGGCGTCGATCGCGTCGATTACTCCAAGGGCCTGGTCAACCGCATCGAGGCGTTCGATCGTATTCTGACGCTGCAGCCGCAGCTCAACCGCGCGGTGTCGCTATTGCAGATCGCGACGTTGTCGCGCGGCACCATCGAAGCTTATGGCGACCTGCAGAACCAACTCGCCAAGCTGGTCAGCGATGTCAACGGTCGTCACGGCGAAGTCGATTGGACACCGATCCGCTATCTCAACAAGGGCTACAGCCAGACTGTGCTGGCGGGGCTCTATCGCACCGCGCAGGTCGGCCTCGTCACGCCGTTGCATGATGGTATGAACCTGGTCGCCAAGGAATATGTCGCCGCGCAGAATCCGGTCGACCCGGGCGTGCTGGTGCTGTCGAAATTCGCCGGCGCCGCGAACGAGCTCGACACGGCGCTCCTGGTCAATCCGCACGACATCGATGGCATGGCGCGCACGATTGCCACGGCGTTCTCGATGCCGCTGGTGGAGCGCCGGATGCGCTGGGAAGCGATGATGGCGAAGTTGCGTGCCGGAACCATCCAGGACTGGTTCACCGATTTTGTCGACGCGCTGCAGGACGCGCATGCCGCCAGCGAAAAGGCGGCCGGCCAGAAGGTGCCCGCCGAACTGCCGGCGGTCTGGCCGGTGCGTTCGTTCAGCTCGATCGGTGGCACAAGGCTTCACTAGGGCCGCCGATCAATAACAATACGACACGCCGTCGAGAATCGCGCAGCGCGTTTTGTTGGGCGCGTTGGGATCGTCGAGCGGCACCGAGCCGCTGCCCTTGCCGACGAATACGCCGGGGCCCACCGTCACCGATGGTTTGTGGCCGATGATCACGCTCGGATGCGGCGACGCGCTGGAGCGGGTGCCGTCCGCCCAGACGATCGCGTCGCCGGACAAAATCCCGCGCCGCCCATCATCGCAGCCGACCACCGGGCCGTCATGCCGGCAGCTCTGGGCCATCGCGGCAGGGCACGCGATAACGATCGCGGCGGTACGATTGTCCACCCAAGCCATCCATGTAGGGTCATGTCGCGCTCCGGGGGCCGCTAGGCATCAAGCAAACTGTCGCCATTGCCCTGTTTTGGGTTCATCTTCGCACCGGCCATTATGCGGCAGCATCGGCTGTCGCGAAATACCCCAATTTTCTCAATTACTTGGGAAAAACGCCGCCGCCATGGTCGCGATCCCTTGCAAATCTCCTCCCGCCCCGTCATGAGAGGGCGCGCGGGGAGAGATGGCCGAGTGGCTTAAGGCGCACGCTTGGAAAGCGTGTGTGCGGGAAACCGTACCGTGGGTTCGAATCCCACTCTCTCCGCCACTGCCGTATCGGGCGGGTGTTCCCGCGGCGACCAAAACCCCGTAAAACCCATGAAAAATGGGTTTCTCGCCAAGTTGGCGCCGTACCGGAGATGCGCCGATTTCGGAGATCTGGAATGCGGCTACCCTAAACTTTAGGGCGATTCCCCGGACCGGTTAGGGGCCTTCGTGCCTGTGAGGTGCAAGTGAGCCAGGTCTCAGCAAGCCAGCACGGCCATGCAGTCGCGCGCAATCGTTGTTGCCTCACTGGTCGGAATGATCCAAATATCGACCCTGCTTCCCCTGGCCGCGATGTTCTCAGAGCCGCCATTGTTGGCGGTAGCATCCAGTTCGACACCGAGCCAGCCGAGCCTGGCGCAAATGCGCTCGCGCACCTCTATGCTGTGCTCGCCGATGCCGCCGGTGAAGACCAGGCACTCAATTCCGCCGAGGCTTACCGCCATGGCGGCGATCTCCTTGGCAGCGCGCTCGACGAACAGATCGACCGCCTCGATCGCATGCAGTTCTTCGCTGGCAATCAGCACGCGCATGTCGGCCGACAGTCCTGACACCCCGAGCAGACCGGATTCCTTGTAGAGAAGATGCTCGAGTTCATCGGCAGACAGGCCGTGAACCTGCTGCAGATAGAGGAGCACGCCCGGATCAATCGCGCCGCATCGCGTCCCCATCATTAGCCCGTCGAGCGCGGTCAGGCCCATCGTGGTGTCGATGCTGGCCCCGTCGCGCATCGCACACAGGCTTGATCCGCTGCCGAGATGGGCGACCACCGTACGTTTCGAGGCCAGCGCCGGCGACATATCGGCCAGGCGATGCGCGATGAATTGGTAGGACAGGCCGTGGAATCCATAGCGCCGGATTCCCAGCGCGTCGAACCGCCGCGGAATCGCGAAGCGGCGGGCCAGCGGCCCGAGATTGTGATGGAAAGCGGTGTCGAAGCAGGCGATTTGTGGCAGGCCCGGCCGCAGCGACATGATCGGCCGGATCGGAGAAAGGCAGCGAGGCTGATGCAGCGGCGCCAGCGGGGTCAACGTCTGCAGGGCATCGACGACCTCGTCGGTCAGATAGACCGGGGCGACAAAATCCTGGCCGCCGTGAACAATGCGATGCCCGATCGCCAGCAGATCATCGCTGACGAGATAGGCGTCCACCCAGTTCAGGATATCGTCGAGCAGTCCCGCCTCGTCGCCGAGGTCCGGCCGGTGCTTGTCGAACAGCACCTGGCCATCGACGTCCTTGATCGTCAGCCGCGGCTCGGCGTCGTGCTCGTCGAGCAGGCCTTTACACAGTAATTCCGGGCCTTGCGCGGAGACATCGAACAGCCCGAACTTGATGGTGGTCGATCCGGCATTGAGAACCAGGATGGCGTCGGACATGGCTATTCCAATGCGTGCAAAATGATGGCTGGATGCCGGCGAGCTTCAGTCTCCCGCTTTCGCCGACGTGCCATAAGGCCAGCTCCAGTCACGAATCTTCGGCACGTCCTCGCCATGGGCGCGAACATAGCGGGTGTGCTCGATCAGCGCGTCGCGGAACTGCTGCTTGACGTGGGCGGCTGCGACCGCGAGCCCCGGGACGCGCTCGATCACCTCGATGGCGAGATGGAAGCGGTCGAGCTCGTTGAGCACCACCATGTCGAACGGCGTGGTGGTGGTGCCTTCCTCCTCGAAGCCGCGCACATGCATGCCGGCGTGGTTGGTGCGCTTGTAGGTCAGCCGGTGGATCAGATGCGGATAGCCGTGATAGGCAAAGATCACAGGCCTGTCGCGGGTGAACATCGCGTCGAAGTCGCGGTCGCTCAGCCCGTGCGGATGCTGCTCCTTCGGTTGCAGCGTCATCAGGTCGACGACGTTGATCACGCGGATCTTGAGGTCAGGCAGGGCCTGGCGCAGCAGATCGACCGCCGCGAGAGTTTCCAGCGTCGGGACATCGCCGGCGCAGGCCATCACCACATCGGGCTCGGCAGTTTCCAGTTCAGTGCCGGCCCAGCGCCAGATTCCGATGCCGGCGTCGCAATGGGTCGCGGCCTCGTCCATGCCAAGCCATTGCGGCGAGGGCTGCTTGCCGGCGACGATCACGTTGATGCGGTCATAGGTCCGCAGGCAATGGTCGGTGATCCACAGCAGCGTATTGGCGTCCGGTGGAAAGTAGACGCGGACGATGTCGGCCTTCTTGTTGACGACGAGGTCGACGAAGCCCGGATCCTGATGGCTGAAGCCGTTGTGGTCCTGGCGCCAGACATGGGAAGTCAGAAGATAGTTCAACGACGCGATCGGCCGGCGCCACGGCAGTCCGCGCGACACCTTCAGCCATTTGGCGTGCTGATTGAACATCGAATCGACGATGTGGATGAAGGCCTCGTAGCAGGAAAACAGGCCGTGGCGGCCGGTCAGCAGATAGCCTTCCAGCCAGCCCTGGCAGAGATGCTCGCTGAGCACTTCCATGACCCGGCCATCCTGCGCGAGATGCACGTCGTAGGGTTCGATGCCTTCCATCCATTGCCGCTCGGTGACCTCGAACACCGCGTCGAGCCGGTTCGAGGCGGTCTCGTCCGGGCCCATGATGCGGAAGTTTCGCGTTTCGGCATTCAGCGCGATCACATCGCGGAGGAATTTGCCCATCTCGCGCGTCGCCTCGCCGATGGTGGCGCCGGGCCGCGGAACCTTGAGGGCGTAGTCGCGGTAATCCGGCAGCTTGAGTTCGCGCTTCAGCAGCCCGCCATTGCCATGCGGGTTGGCGCCCATGCGGCGGTCGCCGTCTGGCGCCAGCGCCTGCAATTCCGGCCGCAGCCGGCCGGCCTCGTCGAACAGGGTTTCCGGCTGATAGCTGCGCATCCATTTGTCGAGCAGTTCCAGATGCCCTGGGTTGCCGCGCGGATTGCCGATCGGGACCTGATGGGCGCGCCAAAAGCCCTCGACTTTCAGGCCGTCGACTTCCTTGGGGCCGGTCCAGCCCTTCGGGCTGCGCAACACGATCATCGGCCACTTCGGGCGGGCGGTGTTGCCGTCGTCCCGGGCGGCCTGCTGGATGGCGCGGATGCGGTCGAAGGCAATCTCCAGCGTGCCGGCCATCAGCCGATGCATGGTCGCGGGGTCGCTGCCCTCGACGAACAGCGGCTCATGACCGTAGCCCTCGAACAGATGGCGAAGCTCGTCGTCGGCCATGCGGCCGAGCACGGTGGGATTGGCAATCTTGTAGCCGTTCAGATGCAGGATAGGCAGCACCGCGCCGTCATGGACGGGATTGAGGAATTTGTTGGAGTGCCAGGAGGCTGCGAGCGCACCGGTCTCGGCTTCACCGTCGCCGATCACGCAGGCGACAATGAGGTCGGGGTTGTCGAAGGCTGCGCCATAGGCATGCACCAGCGCATAGCCGAGTTCGCCGCCCTCATTGATTGAACCGGGGGTTTCAGGCGCGGCGTGGCTGGGAATTCCGCCGGGAAAGGAGAACTGACGGAACAGCTTTTGCAGGCCGTCGGCATCGCGGCTGATATCGGGATAGATCTCGCTGTAGCTGCCCTCAAGATAGGTGTTCGCCACCATGCCCGGGCCGCCATGGCCAGGGCCGCAGACGTAGATGACATTGAGATCACGGGCACGGATTGCGCGATTGAGATGCGCATAGACGAAATTGAGGCCGGGCGTGGTGCCCCAATGGCCCAGCAGCCGCGGCTTGATATGATCTCGTTGCAGCGGTTCGCGCAGCAGGGGATTGTCGAGCAGATAGATCTGCCCGACCGACAGATAGTTGGCGGCCCGCCAGTATCGATCGATCAGGTCGAGTTCATCGTCGCTTAGCGCGGAATGGACGGGCGAAACATCGAGCATGGTGGGCCTTTCGCCATTGGACCGAGGATTCTGTTCCGGCTCAGTTGGCTTTTGCTGTCTTTTCGTCTTCTGTCGAATTCAGATACATGCCCGACATCGGCTCGACCCAGCACAGGTGGTCGTGGACTTCCTTGACGCCGGCGACGGTCTCCGCAGCGACAATCGCGGCCTGGCGGGAACGTTCCTCAGTGACGACACCGTCGAGATGGACGACACCGTTGCGCACCACCACATTAAGTCCGAATGGCATCCAGTCGTTCTTCGCGATGGTTGCGATAATCCGGTCGCGAATGTGATCGTCGTCGGCGGTCGGATCAGGCACATCACGGGCGAGGGAGGCGACGGCCTGCAGCAGGTTGGAGCGCGAGACAAGGCCAACGATCCGGCTCCCGCGCATCACCGGGAGCCGCTTGACGTTATTCTTCTCCATCAGCCGCACGATATCCTCGAGGGATGTCTCCTCGGTGACGGTCAGTGGTTCCGGCGTCATGATTTCGCCGATCTTGCGGCCTTGCGCCCGAACAAAATCGGATGCCGCAGCTCCGGGGCCGAGCAGAAGATTCAGCCAGCGGCCGCGCTTGCGTTGTGTGCCGATTTCAGCGCGGCGGATGAAATCGCCTTCCGAAACGATGCCAACCAGTGCGCCGTTGGCGTCGACCACGGGCAATCCGCTGATATGGTTTTGAAGCATCGTGTTGGCGGCTTCGAGGATCGTGGTCTCGGGCCCGACCGTGATCACATGCCGGGTCATGACTTGATGTGCACGCATTTGTTTGCTCCGTGTTCTGCAGCTGGAATAGAGAGCCGTGAGGTTATTCGCGCCGGCGAAGCACGCGATTGACTCAGGTCAATCGTCTGCCAGTCCTTACGCGCTGATATCGCGCAGCCGCTGCCGGTTTCGGATCACGATCTGACGGGCGCCTGAGAAATCAAGCACATGCTGATCGTGAAGCTGTGACAGCGCGCGAGAGACCGTTTCAAGCGTAAGTCCGAGATAGTCTCCGATATCGCGACGGCACATCGGCAGTGCCACCATCGATGCTGCCGCGAGGCGGCGGTCCATCTCGAGGAGGAAGGCGGCGACTCGCTCCATCGCGGTCTTGCAGCCCAGGAGCAGCATGTGGTCCTCGGCGTGGCGTAATTCGCCGGCGGTCACATTCCAGAGGCTGCGGGCAACCTGTACATCGACGTTCGCAGCGTTTTCCAGACTGCGGCGCTGAATCAGTCGGACTTCCGTTTCAACGAGGGCTTCGGCGGTCAAGCGATGGCTTGGGCCGTATTCCAGCCCGAAGATATCGCCGGGAAGATGAAACGATCCGATTTGACGGCGGCCGTCGGAGAGAAGCTTGTAGGTCCGCACCGCGCCGCGCACCACCTGGTAGACGTATTCGGTGGACTCGTCCTCGCCGAAGATTTCCTCGTCCTTCTGGTACCGGAAGGCGGTCGCCACCAGACTTGCCAGGCCCATGACGTTCACGAACTGATCGACAGGTCTTGCCGGGCACCGGGCTTTCGCAAAGGCGGTGTTGGTCTCGATATTGGCGATTGAATGTGAAAGCATGAGCCATCCTCTGTGTTGGATGGACTTTGTCTAGCCGGGGCGCGGTACCTCGCGCTATTTGGTCGGATATCTTAAGGGCAGGCCCCTAAGTAGTTTTACGGAGGTCGCCGGGTGAAGCGTCAGGAAAGCGGCGCGCTTTCCCGGAGGTATTCCCGAATGCGGGCGACCAGGCTGTCTTCAAAAAGCGGTTTCAACAATACTTCCCGCACGCCGGCCGCGGCCGCCTTGGTAAAAATCAATTCGTCGGGAAAGCCGGTGACGAGAATCATGGGCACGTCGATGCCCGATCCGCGCAGCCGGGACACGACCTGCAGACCGTCGATATCCGGCATTTTGTAGTCGACAACGACGCAGTCGAACGGATGGATTTTGGCCCAGCTCAACATGGCGGCAGGGTTTCGGAACGTGCAAACCGTGAAGCCGTGGGTTTCTAGCAGAAACTGCAGCGAGCCAAGCACGTCGGCGTCGTCGTCAAGGACCAGGATGGTCGGCTTCGAGATTGCAATTCCGGACAAATGACGCATATCCCAACGGTGAATCGATCCACGATCCTAGTCCGCTTTGCCAGCAACCAATTGATCTGGCTCAATCCTCGAGGATGCCCGCGCGCAAGGCGAGCCGGACCAGTTCGGAGAGGCTGCGGGCCTGCATCTTCGTCATGACATTTGCCCGATAGACCTCGATGGTCCGCGGGCTGATGTCGTAGTCCCGGGCGATCAGCTTGTTGGAAAGTCCGGCGACGAGGCCGTCCATCACCTGACGCTCGCGTTGACTGAGGCTGGCAATTCGCGCCGAAAGATCGCTGGCAACGGCTTCGTTCTTCGCGCTGTCTTCGCCTTGCTTGAGGGCCGTGCGGATCGCCCCGACCAGCCGTTCGTCCTCGAACGGCTTTTCGAGGAAATCGAGCGCGCCCAGCTTGATGGCTTCCACAGCGAGAGGAATGTCGCCATGCCCCGTCATGATGATGACGGGAATGCTGGTACGATTTGATTTCAGGTTCCGCAGCAGATCCATTCCGTTGATGCCGGGCATGCGGATATCCGAAACCACGCACCCGAACTGCAGGTTTGGCAGCAGCGCGAGGAAACCGGTCGCGGATTCGAACAGCTTGACCGTAAAGCCGGCCGATTCCAGCAGGAATTCGAGGGAATCGCGCATCGCGGGATCGTCATCGATGACGTAAACAGTGCCTTCATGCGGCATGAGTCAAATCCTGAGATGGTGCCGCGGGCAGGGTGAAACGGAACGTGGCGCCGCCGGACGGGTTGGTTTCTGCCCACATCTTGCCGCCGTGCGCCTCGATGATCGAGCGGCTGATCGACAGGCCGACTCCCATGCCGGTGGCCTTGGTGGTGAAGAAAGTCTGGAATAGCTTCGGGACGACGTCGTCGCTGAACCCGCTGCCGGTGTCGGACACAACGATCTCGATCATGTCATCAGCCGTCGCCGAATTGGTGACAGCGAGTTCCTGCCGCGGCGAATTCAGCATGGCCTCCAATCCGTTGCGAAACAGATTGACCAGGACTTGCTGGATCTGCACCCGATCCACCATGACGCGGTCATATCGTGGATCGAGGCTGAATCGCAGCAGCACGCCTTGCTCGCGAGAGCCGGTCAGCCCGAGCGCGCCGGCCTCCTCGACGAGTTTCGAGAGGCTTTCGACGCGTTTTTCGGATTCATCGCGGGAGACAAAGTCGCGCAGGCGCCGGATGATCTGTCCAGCCCGTACCGCCTGCTCAGCCGCCTTGTTCAGCGCGTTCTCGATCTTCGATCGGTTCGGATCCGCACTCGCTTCCAGAAGGCGTCGCGAGCCGTTCATGTAGTTGCTGATTGCGGCGAGCGGCTGATTTAGCTCGTGGGCGAGCGCCGAGGCCATCTCGCCCATCGCGCTGAGTCGCGACATATGAATGAGTTCGGACTGGAGCTCCTGCAGCTGCGCCTGTGTCTGCTGTTGCTCGGTCAGGTCGCGGATGAATCCGGTGAAAAATCGCTCTCCGCTCGACTGCATTTCACCGATCGAAAGATGCATCGGGAATGTCGTTCCGTCCCGGCGGCGCCCGGTGACGATGCGCCCTATCCCGATAATGTGACGTTCCTTCGTGGAGGCATAGCGCGTCAGGTAGCCGTCATGACGGGTGCGATCCGGATCTGGCATCAGGGTGCTGACGTTCTGGCCGATGGCTTCCAGGCCGGTGCAGCCAAACATTCGTTCCGCCGCCGAGCTGAAAGACTGGATCACGCCACGCGCATCGATCACGATCATTGCGTCCGGCACCGTGTCCAGGATCGAGCGCAGGTGCGCTTCCCTCGTCCTGAGTTCTTCTTCCTGGTGCTTCTGGCCGTCGATATCGAGCACGACCCCGCTGAACTGGGTTGGCTTCCCGTTCTTGTCGGCGATGAGGCCAGCGCGCACGCGAATCCAGTGACTTCTCCCCGGCGGCTTGATGATCCGGTATTCGATATCGAAACTGCATCCGGTCTCGATCGAGCGCTGCACGGCTTGTTCGGTGCGCTCCCTGTCCTGCGGTTCGAGAAGGGAGAGAAAAATCCCGTAGCTGACGGGCTGGCTTGCGGACAGGCCAAACAGCGTTCGGGTGACGCTGGACCACGTCAATTCCCGAGTAGAGAGATCCAGCTTCCAGGTCCCGACACCGGACATGTCGATGCCATGCTGCAGATTGTGGCCCGGAGATCGAGTCTCCTGCTGCGAATCGGCTCTATCCGTCACGGCTCTCCCTCACTGCCTGCGTCCGCCTTAGCATTGCATGCCCTTGACCGATACACGAAGGGCGGGGGCAGGCAAGCCGTCGTCAGGGACCGTATTGCGACCTGATGCGCGGACCATGACTGGCGCATGAATCGCCGACCCATCCACCAAACCTTGATCTATCTCATCTTTGGCGCCGCTTGAATGCCTAGAATGGTGGGAAATTTGGAACGGGAGGAGTGAAGCGGTGTCTTACGCAACGGTGATGGTTAGCTTGGCGCTCAACCAGTCCAATGAAGCGCGTCTCGCTGTGGCCGCGGAATTGGCCGACCGGTTCGGAGCGCGAATCATCGGCATTGCAGCCGCGGCGCTCAGTCCACCGCTCTATTTCACGGACGGGGAAGGGGCGTCAAAACTGCTGGACGCGGAGCAGGCGGCGCTCAAAAAGGGCATTGCGGCGCTCGAAGCCCAGTTTCGGGGCGCGCTTCCGGAGCGGGCCAACGAGATTGAGTGGCGATGTTCGCTGGAAATGCCCGCGCGCTACATCGCGCAGCAGGCCCGGGCGGCCGATCTCATTATCACCGGAGCCAGGGAGCCTGCGTCGTTTGCGGATCCCTTCGTCGCGGCCGATCCCGGCGACCTGCTCATGTCGGCGGGCAGACCTCTGCTGGTCGTTCCCGCCGCCCTCGACTGGTGGGATATGCGGAGTGTCCTTGTGGCATGGAAGGATGGCCCGGAGGCCAGAAGGGCAGTCGCCGACGCATTGCCGCTGCTTCGTCTGGCCAAGGAGGTCACCGTCGCGGAAGTGTTGGAAAATGGCGCGGACAGGTCGGAGGCCCTGGCACGGGTTCAGGATGTCGTCGCGTGGCTGTCGCGTCACGGCGTCGTGGCGACCGCGCGGGTTCCCAAGGACGGCTGTAACGGGAATGCGGCTGTGCAATTGGATCTGGTCGCCTCTGACATCGGAGCTGGCCTGGTTGTCGCGGGTGGCTATGCGCATTCGCGCTTCCGGGAGTGGGTTCTCGGAGGTGTCACGCAACACCTGCTCGAAAGCCCGACACGCTGCGCGCTGTTGGCCCGCTAGATCCACGCGCAATTCAGGGGCGGGCAAGCCTTTGTTTGATTCTAATCAAAAGCCATACGGCTCATTCATGCTGAACTAGCTGCTGAACGAAAATAAATCACTGACCAGCGCCAACATGGGCGCTTCAATCGCAACGCAATAGGTCGATCCTTGTACAATTTTCTCGAACAAGCCGTCGCCGGCAGCATGACCCGCCAGGTCAAGACGGTGACTCGCGGCTTGACGATGCGCGAGCTCGGAGGCTTGTTCGAGAAGGACGACTTCAATGCTTACCCGGTTCAGGACGATCAGCATGTGGTCGGCCTTGTCTCGAAATTCGATTACCTGGCCTGCTTCGTATTCACGCCGGCTCACATGGTCCCGCACTACGAAGAGCTGATGAAGCGGACCGTTTCCGACGTCATGACCGCGGAATTCATCTATGTCAGCATGGAAACGAAGCTGACCCGGGTGCTGCAGCTGATGGTGGATCATCGGATCAGAAGCATGCCTGTCATCGAGGCCGACCAGAGGCTTTCGGGGATCATTTCGCGGGAAGACGTGATGCGTGCACTTCGGCGCAGCATGCTGGAGGTAGCGTAGTCCTGCCGGCGACGGCGGCCTGCTCTGGCGAAAAGGAGAACATCGTGGCCATCAAGGATATCCTGCTGCCGCTAGTCGGCGACCCCAGCCCGGCGACCATCGCCGCGATCGAAAAGTGCGTGGCCATGGCCGCGGACATTGGGGCTGGAATCACCGCTGTGGCCGTCGAAGTCGACATCGCCGTCCGCCCCAAGGTGACCATCTCTGCCGATCTCGACAATGCTGAGACAGTCGAAGCGGTGAGAAGCGCGTCGAACGCGCGGGAATTGTTGCAAGCATTTGACGCCGCGTCGCAGCGCCTCGGCGCTCGTAACGAACAGACCGTCAGACGGCTGGCGCAGGATGATATCGCCGGCAATCTGGCCCGCAGCGCGCGGCTCAGGGATTTGTCGCTGATCCCGATGAAGCCTCACGATGCGCAAGCCGAAAGAATGGCGGAACAGCTGATCTTCGATTCCGGCAGGCCGATCCTGCTTTGTCCGGAAGAATTCGCAGATCAGCTGGCGGCGGCGTTCGATCATGTTGCGATTGCATGGGATCACACCGCCGAGGCCGCAAGGGCTGTCGCAGATGCATTGCCGTTGCTGCAGGCTGCAGCAGGCGTCCGGATCTTCACCGTGACCGACAAAGAATCGCCGGCAGAGCGTGAATCCGGAGCTGCGCTTGCAAGCCACCTCGCTTTGCATGGAATCAACGCGGTGTTCGAAACTGTCAAACGCGATGGCAGTTCAGTCGGGAAAGTCTTTGGCGCCTATGTGAAGGCCCATGCAATCGATCTCCTGGTGATGGGCGCCTACCGTCATTCGCGATTGAACGAGTGGGTCTGGGGAGGAGCCAGCAGCACCATTATCGGTCGGCCTCCGTGCTGGGTAATGATGTCGCACTGATTGCTAAGTTCCGCGGACGATGGCGTGGTATATTTGATATTCGGCGTCGTTCGGTCAGGGCTGGAGATACATGTCGATCTATCGCTTGAGCAGCGTGCTGGCGCCGCGTTCGGTCGCACTTGTCGGGGCAAGTCCGCGGCGGGGGTCCGTTGGCGATGCCGTTCTGCGAAATATCCGCGCGGCGCAATTCAAGGGCGACTTCGGCGTTGTCAACCCGCATCATCGCGAGATCGCCGGCATTGCCACAGTCGATAGCCTCGCGAAATTGCCGTTTGTTCCTGAACTGGTGGTGATCACTGCCCCGGCAAAGGCGGTCCCTGCGATTGTTGAAGAAGCGGGACGACTGGGCGCTGTTGGTGTCCTGATCGTCACGGCCGGACTTGGCCAAGGCGAGGGGACGCTGGGCGACCGCGTCCAGCGTGTCGCCCGCACATTTGGTATGCGCGTGATTGGCCCGAATTGCCTGGGCATCATGATGCCCAATGCCCGCCTCAACGCCAGCTTTGCCGCGCATATGCCGCGCCCGGGAAATCTGGCGTTGATTTCGCAGTCCGGCGCCATTGCGGCGGGCATGGTCGACTGGGCGGCGCAGCGCGCGGTGGGCTTTTCCGGAATCATTTCGATCGGCGACCAGCTCGACGTCGATATTGCCGATCTGCTTGATTACTTCGCGCTCGACGGCAAGACAAAGGCGATCCTGCTGTATGTCGAAGCCATCAAGGATGCCCGCAAGTTCATGTCGGCAGCCCGCGCCGCGGCCAGAATCAAGCCAGTGGTTGTCGTCAAGTCCGGCCGCATGGTGCAGGGCGCAAAGGCCGCAGCAACCCACACCGGTGCGCTCGCCGGTTCGGACGCGGTCTACGATGCCGCGTTTCGTCGCGCCGGTGTCCTCCGGGTGTCGGATCTCCGCGAGTTGTTCGACTGCGCGGAAACGCTGGGCCGCGTCGTTGCCCCGCCGGGAAAGCGACTGGCCATCCTCACCAACGGTGGCGGAATCGGCGTGCTGGCCGTCGACCGGCTGGTTGAGTTGGGAGGCATTCCGGCGTCGATCTCGCCGTCTATCCGCCAGAAACTCGATGAGGTGCTGCCGCCGACGTGGTCTGGCTCCAACCCGGTCGATATCATCGGCGATGCCGGTGCGGCACGTTACGCAGCGGCCCTCGCCATTCTGCTGGCCGATCCCGGCAACGACGCGATCCTGGTGATGAACGTGCAGACCGCGATCGCATCCGCGGACGAGATTGCCGAGGCCGTGAAGCGAGTCGTCGGGGAATATCGCCGGGAGCATAGCGGCTTTGCCAAGCCGGTGCTGGCGGTGTGGGTCGGTGCCGATCAGAAAACCCGGGCCATGCTGAGCGAGGCCGGCGTTCCCAATTATCCCACGGGGGGCGACGCCGTGCTCGGCTTCATGCATCTGGTGCAGCATCGCGAACTGGTCGAGGCGCTGGCGCAGGTGCCGCCGGCGATGCCCGACACGTTCGTGCCGGACGTTGATGCCGCGCGATCAATCGTGGCGACAGCGCTGGCCGAAAGCCGGCAGTGGCTCGATCCGATCGAGATCAGACGGCTGCTGGATGCTTACCAGATCCCGATGGTGCCGACGTTTGCCGCCGCCGATGCGGAGGAAGCCGTCATTCACGCCTCCGCCATTTTTGCGCAAGGCGCGACGGTGGTCCTCAAAATCCTGTCGCGGGATATCGTGCACAAGTCCGATGTGGGCGGTGTCGTGCTCAACCTCACCAGCGCTGAGGCGGTGCGCACCGCGACGGCCGATATCCTCGCCCGCGCCAGGGCGTTGCGGCCGGATGCGCTCATTTCCGGCATCATCGTTCAGGCGATGATGGTGCGACCAAAGGCGCGCGAACTGATCCTGGGACTGGCCGACGATCCGACCTTCGGCACCGTCGTCGTGTTCGGCCGCGGCGGCACGGCGGTCGAGGTCATCGACGACAAGGCGCTGGCGCTGCCGCCCCTTGATCTTCCCCTGGCGCGCGATCTGATCGGGCGGACGCGCGTTTCGCGGCTGTTGCGCGCCTATCGCGATGTCCCGGCGGTTGCGCCCGACGCTGTGGCGCTGGTGCTGGTCAAGCTGGCGCAGATGGCCGCCGATCTTCCTGATATCCGCGAACTCGACATCAATCCGCTGCTGGCGGACGAGCACGGCGTACTGGCGCTCGATGTGCGTGTGTCCATTGGCAGCGTTGAGCGCAAATTCACCGGATCCGGCCCGGCCAACTTCGCGGTCCGGCCATACCCGTCGCAGTGGCAGCGGCACCTCGACGTCAAGGATGGCTGGCGGATCTTCGTCCGGCCGATCCGTCCGGAGGACGAGCCGTTGATTCACGAGTTCCTGCAACATGTCACCGGCGAGGATCGAAGGCTTCGCTTCTTTGCGCCGATGAAGCATTTCAGCCATGAGTTCATCGCCAGGCTGACGCAGCTCGACTACGCCCGCGCGATGGCCTTCGTCGCTTTTGACGAAGCGACCGGGGAGATGGTCGGCGTGGTGCGGCTGCATTCCGACTCGATCTACGAGAGCGGCGAATATGCAATTCTGCTGCGGTCCGACCTCAAGGGGCGTGGGCTGGGATGGACGCTGATGCAACTCATCATCGAATATGCCAAATCTGAAGGCCTGAAACGCATTTCCGGCGACGTGCTTCAGGACAATACGGTGATGCTGGCGATGTGCCGCGAACTGGGGTTCGACGTGAAGACCTATGCGTCGGATGCCTCGCTGTGCAACGTGACTCTTAAGCTCGGGGGACTAATTGCGGCGGCACCCTGAAAGGGGTGTTGATGCATGTCAATTTGGGGCGAGCCAGATGGCCTAGACAGGAGCTTCCGCAATCGAGGAGGACCTCCGTCTTGGCCGTGGCAGCACTCTTGGAGGCGAGATCGACGGGTGACGCGCTCGCGCTGAGCCCGAGCGGGTCCTGGACGGCCGCCAATGCCACCGCCATGGAAGAGCTTTTCGACGCCGTGGCACCGCGCCTGCAGCGGGCGACCGTCCTTCAAGTCGATATGTCCGGAGTGCGTGAGCTCGATACGCTCGGTGCCTGGATGCTCGAGAAAATCGCGCGGCGCGCAAAGCTTGCCGGACGGACCGATATAGTCGGCGTTGCCGATCACTATGCCGGGCTGATCGAAGAAGTTCGCCAGGTCAACCGCCACAATCCGAAGCAGCCTCCGGCGCGCAATCCGGTTGCTGCAAAACTGGACGATCTCGGCCGCTATGCGGTGGGTACCACCGAAGATGTCTCCATATTTCTGCAAATGCTCGGCTCACTGTGCGCGGCGCTGCTTCGCGTGCTGCGCAGGCCGCGCTCGCTGCGACTGACATCGCTGACCTATCAATTCTATCGGGTCGGTTGGCAGGCTATCCCGATCGTCGTGCTGATCACCTTCCTGATCGGCGCGATCATCGCCCAGCAGGGCATTTTTCATTTCCGCAAGTTCGGCGCCGATTCCTACGTGGTCGATATGGTCGGCATTCTGGTGCTGCGCGAACTCGGGGTGCTGATCGTTGCCATCATGGTCGCCGGCCGCTCGGGCAGCGCCTACACTGCCGAGCTTGGTTCGATGAAAATGCGCGAGGAAATCGATGCGCTGTCTACGATGGGCCTCGATCCGGTCGATGTCCTGATCCTGCCGCGCATCGTGGCGCTGATCCTGGCGTTGCCGATCCTCACCTTCATCGGATCGATGGCCGCGCTCTATGGCGGCGGTCTGGTGGCGTGGTTCTATGGCGGCATGGGGCCTGCGATCTTCGTCGCGCGGCTGCACGAGGCGGTCTCCATCACCAGCTTCGAGGTCGGCATGATCAAGGCGCCGTTTATGGCGCTGGTGATTGGGATCGTCGCCTGCAGCGAAGGTCTGCGGGTGAAGGGCAGCGCGGAATCACTCGGCAAGCAGACGACGACCTCCGTGGTCAAATCGATTTTTCTTGTGATCGTCCTCGATGGTCTGTTTGCGGTTTTCTTCGCATCGGTCGGAATGTAGCCATGCAGGCAACGCCCGATCAATGTGCGATCCGTGTCAGTGATCTCGTCGTCGGCTTCGGCAAGCGCGTCGTCATCGACCATCTTTCGCTGGACGTGCGCCGGGGTGAAATCCTTGGCCTTGTCGGCGCATCCGGTGGCGGAAAATCGGTGCTGATGCGGACCATTATTGGCCTGATCCCGCGACAGGGTGGCGAGATCGAGGTGATGGGCGCAGCTATCGGGTCGACCGATGAGCGCCGGACACAGACGGCCGCGACCAGGTGGGGTGTGCTCTTTCAGCAGGGCGCACTGTTCTCGTCGCTGACCGTGCGGCAGAACGTGCAGTTTCCACTCCGCGAAAACCTTGCCTTGTCGGACACGCTGATGGACGAGATCGCGACCGCCAAGCTCGAAATGGTCGGACTCGCGCCGGAGGATGGCGACAAGTTTCCATCCGAGCTGTCGGGCGGCATGACGAAGCGGGTGGCGCTGGCCCGCGCTCTCGCGCTCGATCCGGCTATTGTTTTTCTCGACGAGCCGACATCGGGGCTCGATCCGATCGCCGCCGGCGACTTCGACACCCTGATCAAGACGCTGCAGAAAACCCTCGGGCTGACGGTGTTCATGGTCACCCACGATCTCGCCAGCCTCAATACCGTGTGCGACCGCGTCGCGGCGCTGGCGGATGGCAAGATCGTCGCCATCGGGCCGATGCGCGAACTGCTGCAATCCGAGCATCCCTGGGTGCGGGCCTATTTTCACGGCAAGCGATCCCTGATGCTGCAACCGAAAGCGAGCTGAGACATGGAAACCCGCGCCCCCTTCGTCATCGTCGGTGCCTTCGTGTTGGCCGCCATCGGCGCCGTGTTCGGCTTCCTCTACTGGCTGCACAACACCGGCGGGCTGGGAGCGCGGACCGACTATTATGTCCAGTTCGATGGTCCGGTACCGGGCCTGCTGGTAGGCGCGGGCGTTTTGTTCAATGGCATCCGCGTTGGCGAAGTAACCAGTCTAGCTCTCGCGTCCGACGACGCCCGTCGCGTCAATGCGACCATCTCCGTCGGTGTCACGACGCCGGTGCGACCCGACACCAAGGTCGGCCTGGAATTCCAGGGGCTGACCGGCGTACCGGTGGTGGCGCTCGAAGGTGGCAAGCAACTCGCGAGCTCCGTCAAGGTGACGACGTTGGTTGCTGAAGCCGGGGCAGGACAGAGCATGACCCAGGCAGCCCGTGATACGCTGCGCCGGGTTGATACGGTGCTGGCTGACAATTCCGAACCGTTGAAGAACACGATCGCTAATCTGCAGGTGTTTGCGGAGGGGCTCGCGCGCAACACCGGCAAACTGGACGGCATTGTCTCCGGCCTGGAAAAGATGACGGGCGGCGCGCCGCCGGTACAGAAGACAACCTATGACCTGCGTGCCGCGCACGACGTTGCGGCATCGGGCCGGACCATCAAGGGCCTGCTCGGCCTTCCGGAGCCTACCGCCATCGCGATGCTGCAAACGCAACGGTTTCTGTTTTCGCCCGGCGGGGACGCGCCGGGCTTCGCGGACGCGATGTGGGCAGACAGCATTCCAAAGCTGCTGCAAACCCGGCTGATCGAGAGCTTCGAGAACTACGACATCGCGCATGCGCCGCTACGTTCGGTGGATGGCGCGCCGGCAGATCATCAGCTTGTGATCGACGTCAGGCGTTTCCAGATAGCGATGGACGGCGAGCCGATGGCAGAGATCGCGCTGTCGGCACGGATCCTCGACAAGAACGGTGGTGTCGTGGCCTCGCGCCTGTTCAAGCAGGGTCAGAAGATCGGCAAGATCGAGCCCGTATCGGCGGTCGCCGCATTCAACGCCGCGTTCGGGCGGATCGCCAAGGATATCGTCGGATGGACGGTGGAGGCGCTCTAGGTCGACCGGGCTTCGCCGCCGGACAGGGGCAGGCTTCAATGCCGCGCTATTCCAGCGTCTTGAGGTAGGCCAGCAGGTCGTTGATCTGATCCGCCTCGAGCTGAAACGCGGGCATCGTCGGGTGCCCGGTGTAGATGCCCTCTGCAAAAGCCTCCGCAAGGGTTTCGATGCGGTACCGCTCGTGCAGGGTCCGGAATGGCGGTGCGATCTTGAGGGGACTTTGGGTCACGCGATCGACAGAATGACATTTGGCGCAATTGTTCAGGGCAAATGCCTTGCCGCGCTGCTCGGCGGGCGATGCGGCCACGGCTGGCGCTATCAAAACGGCGGCAATGGCAACCTGATAAAGAAAATGTCGGGTCATTCCGATGCGCCTTTCGAGAGTGTAACGCTCAGGTAATTCGATCCGCGTTCCGTCGTGTTGATCTGCGTCAAACACGCTTGTGTCGATTGTGCCGGGGGGCGGAGGCTCTGGCGCGCATGCTCCTTTGTGCTAGTCTGCTGATGGGCGTGTAAGCCGAAGAGGCCGCGCTGGTCCCTGCATCGCTTTCGCGTCGCCATACGTCGTTCTTCGGCAACGGCCGGGAGCGTATGGGTGACTATGAAACTATATTCAGTCGAACCTGATCAGACAGACGGGCAGGCGTCGATTCGACTTTGTGGGGTTACTTGGCATGCCTGAGCAGAGCGGGGCGCGACCTCAATCGAGCCCCAGATTATCGGTGCTGCGCGACCACCCGCTTTTTCGCGAACTCGACTCCGCGGCTCTCGACCAGCTGTGCCGCTACGCCAGCTCCCGCAAATTCACGCGCGGAGCCACCATCTTTGCCAAAGGCGACCCTGGCAACAGTCTGTTTGCTGTCGCTAGCGGCTCGGTGAAAATGAGCATCTCGTCGGTCGAAGGGCGTAGCGCCATCCTGAATCTCATCGGCAAGGGAGAGATTTTTGGCGAAATCGCGCTACTCGACGGACTGCCTCGAACGACGGATGCAACCGCCCACACGAATTGCGATCTTATTGTCATTGATCGACGCGATTTCCTGCCGTTTATCCGGAAACAACCGTCACTTGCCATGAGGTTCATCGAGTTGCTTTGCGCGCGTCTGCGTTGGACCAGCGAACAGATCGAGCACGTCATGCTGCAGGATCTGCCCGGTCGCCTGGCAAGCGTGCTGATCGGCCTGGCGGACCGGCGGAAACCGACGTCCGCCGGCGGGCCGATCGCGATCACTCAGCAGGAAATCGGCGAAATGGTCGGGATGTCACGGGAAAGCATCAACAAGCAGTTGCGCGCCTGGGCGACGAGCAAGTGGGTTCGCCTCGAACATGGCGCCATCCTGATCATGGACCGGGCGGCATTGGCGGCGGTAGCGGGGAACGGCCATGCGGCCGCGGGGGCGCGGGACGCCGTTCCCAGAGTGTGAAGCGGTTCACATGCGCGCGCTGCCGCTCGCGCTATAGGTGCCCGTCCAATACAGGAGGCATCCATGATCACGTCTGTCGATGAGCTGGAGCAGACCTATCGCCGCACCTACCGGCGGCTGACCGTCGGGATGTTTATCGCCTACGCCGTCGTTCTGGGCGTAGCCCTCTCGGTCTTCTTTACCGGTCCTGCCGCGGTGTTCTGGGCGAGGGATGGGGCGCGGTCAGCGTCGCCCCAGGTCGGAGTGCTTCAATCCGCCGGCCCTGGCGCTGAGGCCGTCAAGACCAAGTGACGACAGCATCCGCCGGACGGCCAGGGACATGTCGCCAGCCTGGCTGAACTGGCTCTTTGCCAGCACCGGCAGGCACGAACTGATTTCGCAGCAGCGACCGTGGGATGACGGACATTTGACATGAAATTCAACACCTCCCCGACCGACACGTCCACCCTTGCCGCGCTGCGCCGCGCCCTCGACGACATCATCGCGGACCGGCGGTTTGCAGCGCGAAAATCGATATCGGCCCTGGACATCGCCGAACATCTTCTGGCGGAGGCCGCCGCGGGCGAGCGGGATATCGACCGCCTCAAAGCATCTGCGTTCAGCAAGCTGATGGATGATCAGGGTGGCGGCGCGTCGTCAGCGAGCCTGCAAGCCGACATGCCCCCTCGATCCCGCGGCATCGACCGGCCGTGACTGAAACGGGCGGGCCGATCCCGGTCAGGCCCGCGCGGATAACGGATGGCTGCACCGCGGCCGTGGGCGGCTTTCAAGGCCCGCTCGAGGCATCACTGGCTCCGCCGGCGAGAGCTGCGCAGCAGGAGCCGGAAGCCTTGCGCCGGGTTACGACGCCGGTGAATTCGAAAAATCGAGTGGCACGACGTTGACGCATCGAACCGGCCGATTCAGGACATGCTGGGCGGCCACGGCGAAGTCATCCGAGTGGTCCGCCTCGATCTCCGCGGCACAGCTTTCATTGGAGACGAAGACGTACAAAACGTCCTCGTCCATTCCTCCAACCTTCATGCCAAGGCATAGCCGGTCGTATTCCCGCGCGCCCAGCAGGTTGTTGAGCATGGCTTCGATGGCAAGTTGTTGATCATCTGTCGGTCGCATGTC
>JAQGKA010000323.1 GCA_028290355.1 Tardiphaga sp.
GCAAAAAGCGTATGCGCGTCGGCCGTGGCATCGGCTCCGGTAAGGGCAAGACGTCCGGCCGCGGCGGCAAGGGCCAGACCGCGCGTTCGGGCGTGCGCATCAAGGGCTTCGAAGGCGGCCAGATGCCATTGCATCGGCGCCTGCCGAAGCGTGGCTTCAACAACATCTTCCGGCTCGACTTCGCCGAGATCAACCTCGATCGCCTCCAGGATGCGATCGAAGCCAAGGTGCTGGACGCCAGCGCCGTGATCAACGCTGAATCGCTGGTCAAGGCCCGCGTGCTGCGTCGCGCCAAGGATGGCGTCCGGCTGCTCGGTCGTGGCGAGATCAAGGTCAAGCTGAACATCGAAGTCCACGGCGCCTCGAAGACGGCGATCGCAGCCATCGAGAAGGCTGGCGGCACCGTCAAGATCCTCAACCCGAAGCCGAAGAAGGCTGAAGGCGAGGCTGCGTAACATCTGCGTCATCGTCTGCGACTGCGGACGGTCTTGCGCGGTGGGACGGTAGAATTTATCAATGCCGAGCACCAAATAATGTCCGGCGTCTGCTGCGTGCCCTGCCTGTCGGGGCACGACAGCGCGAGGGGCGCGGGAGAAAGCCACGATGGTCTCAGCAGCAGAACAATTAGCCGCAAACCTCAACTTTTCGGCGCTCGGCAAAGCCGATGAACTGAAGAAGCGCATCTGGTTCACCCTGGGTGCGCTGCTTGTTTATCGCTTCGGCACCTACATTCCGCTGCCGGGCATCGACCCCGCGGCATGGGAGCAGGTGTTCCGCTCGCAGGCGGGCGGCATCCTCGGCATGTTCAACATGTTCGCCGGCGGCGGCATCAACCGCATGGCGATCTTCGCGCTGAACATCATGCCGTATATTTCGGCATCGATTATCATCCAGCTGTTGACCACGGTGTCGCCGCAGCTCGAGGCCCTCAAGAAAGAGGGCGAGTCCGGCCGCAAGGCCCTCAATCAATATACCCGCTACCTCACGGTAATCCTGGCCGCGTTCCAGTCCTATGGTATCGCCGTCGGACTGCAGGGCGCGGGCAATGTCGTCAGCGAGCCCGGCATGTTCTTCCTGCTGTCGACGGCGGTGACGCTGACCGGCGGCACCATGTTCCTGATGTGGTTGGGCGAGCAGATCACCTCGCGCGGCATCGGCAACGGCATTTCGCTGATCATCCTGTCCGGCATCGTCGCCGAGCTGCCTTCGGCCATCGCCAACATGCTTGAGCTGGGACGGCAGGGCGCGTTGTCGACCGGCCTGATCCTGGTTGTCATCGTGATGGCCGTGGTCGTGATCGCCTTCATCGTGTTCGTGGAGCGTGCCCAGCGTCGGCTGCTGATCCAGTATCCGAAGCGCCAGGTAGGCAACAAGATGTTCGAGGGCCAGTCCTCGCATCTGCCGCTGAAGCTCAACACCTCCGGCGTCATTCCGCCGATCTTCGCCTCGTCGCTGCTGCTGTTGCCCGCGACTGTCGCCAGCTTCAATGCCGGCAAGGGCCCGGAATGGTTCCAGTGGCTGACGACCCAGCTCAGCCACGGCCGTCCGCTGTTCCTGCTGATGTATGTGTCGCTGATCGTGTTCTTCGCGTTCTTCTACACGGCGATCGTGTTCAACCCGACCGAGACGGCCGACAATCTGAAGAAGCACGGCGGCTTCATTCCGGGCATCCGTCCGGGTGAGCGCACCGCCGAATATATCGACTACGTCCTCTCGCGCATCACGGTGCTCGGTGCCGCTTATCTGGCGGTCGTCTGCCTGATCCCCGAGATCCTGATCTCCTATGCCTCGGTGCCTTTCTACTTCGGCGGCACCTCGCTGCTGATCGTGGTCAGCGTCACCATGGATACGGTTGCCCAGGTGCAGGGTTATCTGCTGGCGCATCAATACGAGGGGCTGATCCGGAAATCGAAGCTGAGGGGCCGGCGCAAATGAGATTGATTCTTCTCGGGCCGCCGGGGGCGGGCAAGGGAACACAGGCACATAGACTGGTTGAGCGTCACCGCATTGTTCAACTCTCCACTGGCGACATGTTGCGTGCCGCCGTGGCTGCCGAGACCGAGGTCGGTCTGAAGGCCAAGGACATCATGGCGGCAGGCGGATTGGTGCCGGACGACATCGTGATCGGAATCATTTCCGATCGCATCGAACAGCCGGATGCCGCCAACGGATTTATCCTCGATGGGTTTCCGCGCACCGTGCCGCAGGCCGAGGCGCTGGACAGCCTGCTGAAGTCCAAGGGGCTGAAGCTCGACGCCGCCGTTGAATTGCGCGTCAATGAGAGCGCGTTGCTGCAGCGGGTCGAGGCGCGCGTCGCGCAGATGATGGCGCGCGGCGAGGTCGTGCGAATCGACGATACGCCGGAGGTGCTGTCGAAGCGCCTGGCGAGCTACCGCACATCGACCGAGCCGCTGGTGCATTACTATTCGGAGAAGCGAAAGCTGGTCACCATCGATGGCATGATGACCATCGAGGAGGTTACCCTGGAGATCAACCGCGTGCTGGCAGCGATTCTCGCCGCCGACAGGCCGGTCAAGAAGGTTTCGCGGAAGTCGGCGAAGAAGGTTGCCGCCGCCAAACGCGAATCGGTTCCCGCCAGGAGTGCCAAAAAGGCCGTCGGGAAGGTCAAGAAGCCGCTCGTGAAGAAGGCCAAGGCGCCGAAGAAGGCTGCCAGGAAGGCCACGAAGGCGCCCAAAAAGGCCGCTAAACCGGCTTCCAAAGGTAAAACCACGAAATCCGCCAAAAAGCCGGCGAAAAAGGCCGGCCGGGTGGTCAAGAAAGCGGCAAAATCCGCCAAGAAGGCCACGAAAAAGCGAGCTAAACGCTAGAGTCGGTTGACGAAACGAAGTCGAATACTTTAATAAGGCCCGTATCCAGTCGGATGTTTTTCAGACGATGCCGGGCCCCACAGAATTCAGGGGACGGGCGTCGTGTTCGCGTTTGCGATTACCCGCCCGACAGAATGAATATAATGCCGGTCCGTGATGGACTGGTGACAGGAGAGAAGTCTTGGCCCGTATCGCCGGTGTAAATATCCCGACCAACAAGCGCGCTCTGATCGCGCTTCAGTATATCCATGGCATCGGCCAGAAGAACGCCGCCGATATCCTGGAAAAGGTGAAGATCCCGACTGATCGCCGCGTCAATCAGCTGAGCGATCAGGAAGTTCTGCAGATCCGTGAAGTGATCGACCGCGACTATCTGGTCGAGGGCGATCTTCGTCGCGAGACCGGCATGAACATCAAGCGTTTGATGGACCTCGGCTGCTATCGCGGCCTGCGTCATCGTCGTGGTTTGCCGGTTCGCGGCCAGCGCACGCACACCAATGCGCGTACGCGCAAAGGTCCGGCCAAGTCGATCGCCGGCAAGAAGAAGTAATTTTGCGAATAGCGAGTGGTGAGTGGCGAATAGGGTTCTATTCGCTACTTCCCATTCGCATTCGTTATTGAGGTGTAGCCGCTGGCATTACGGCGGCGTTTGAGATCGTAGGAAAGGTTTTAGTATGGGCAAGGAAGCCACACGCGTCCGCCGCCGTGAACGCAAGAACATCGCATCCGGCAT
>JAQGKA010000335.1 GCA_028290355.1 Tardiphaga sp.
GCTTCAGCTTCCTCGATCGCTGCGGGCGAAAACGCTTGCGGAATTTCGTGGGAGTGAATCGCGATCAGGCTGACAGCCTTTTCGCTTGCGAGCGAGCCGAGTCGCTCCTTCACCTTGCCGGAGGCAAGGCCGTAGCCGCGGGTGTGGATCAGATCGACGCTGACAAGATCGCCATCTTCGGCACCATTGCTGTCGGCGGCGGCAATGTTGAGTTCGCCGCGGCCGGCCTGCTTCTTGTCGACCGGGATCAGCCGTCCGCCGCCATTCGGCAGCGCGCGAAAGATGCCGAGCAGCCGCGCCTTGGCCTTGTCGACCACCTTGATGACACGGCCGCGATAGGTCGCCGTTCCGCCTTCGGTCTCGATCTTCTCGATGCGCAGCAGCGCGCGGTCGCCTACGCCGGCAGCGGTGCCGGGCAGGGGACGGCGCGGCACGTGAATGCGGATCTTTGGCGGCTCGCTGTTCTCGACCTCGTCCCATTCGGTGGGGATGGCGATCAACTCGCCGTCGCTGTCGCGGGCGGTGATATCGACCAGCACCGTCGGCGGCAGCGCCTTGGGCTCGCGGACCGTCTTGCCCTGCTTGGCGATCACGCCTTCATGGGCGAGTTCGCGCAGCATCTGCTTCAGCTCGACGCGGGCGGCATTCTTCAGGCCGAACTCCCGCGCGATTTCGCGGGTTCCGATCTTGCCGGGATGCGTGCGAACGAACGCGACGATCGCATCCCGGGTCGGAAAGCCGCTGTCGCGTTTCTTGCTCACAATTATCCGTTCTTGCTTGCGCTCTTTTTCGCAACAGGTTTGGCCGCCTTCTTCGCCGGCGAGGTTTTTGCCGTCACCGGCGCGCGCGCCTTGCTGGCGGCAGCACCTTCGGCCTTAGGCTTGGCCGTGGCTTTCTTGGCCGCGGCCTTCTTCGGTGCAGCCTTCTTCACGGGCTTGCCGTCGGCATCCGCCTTGGCCGGCTTCGCTGCAGCCTTTTTCGCTGGCGCTTTCTTGGCGCCACGCTTCGGCTTGCCGCCGCCCTTGGCGGCGCGCTCGTCGATCAGCGCGATGGCTTCTTCCAGCGTGATGGTTTCCTGCGTCTTGTCGCTCGGGATCGTGGCGTTGACGCCGCCGGCGGTGACATAGGCGCCGTAGCGTCCGCCCTTCACGGCAACGCCGCCCAGGGTGGGATGCTCGCCGAGCGGCTTGCCGGGATCGGCGCCGAAGCGTCGGCCGCTCGGGCCCTTCAGGATCTTCTCGGCGATCAGTGTCACCGCGCGGTTGAGCCCGATGTCGAACACCTCGTCGCCGGCCTCAAGGCTGGCATAGGTCTTCTCGTGGCGCACGAACGGACCGAAGCGGCCAAGGCCTGCGGTGATCGGCTCGCCGCTCTCCGGATGCTTGCCGATCTCGCGTGGCAGCGACAACAGCTTCAGCGCCAGATCGAGTTCGACGTCGCTGGGCGAGGTGTTCTTCGGAATGCCGGCGCGTTTCGGCTTTTCGCCTTCGCCGTAATCCTTGGCGTCGCCGAGCTGGATGTAGGGACCGAACCGCCCGGCCTTCACCGCGACGTCGCGATCGGTCAGCGGATCCTTGCCGAGGATGCGATCGGCGCTGGCGCCGCTGTCGGCGGCGAGCGGACGGGTGTAGCGGCACTCCGGATAGTTGGAGCAGCCGACGAAGGCGCCGAACTTGCCGGCCTTCAGATTGAGCTTGCCGGTGCCGCAGGTCGGGCACTGCCGGGGATCGCCGCCGTCTTCGCGCGGCGCGTAGATGTGCGGGCCGAGCATGTCGTCGAGCGCATCCAGCACCTGGGTGACGCGGAGATCCTTGATCTCGTTGACGGCGCCGATGAAGTCGGTCCAGAAATCCCGCAGCACCTGCTGCCAAGAGATTTCATTGTTGGAAATCCTGTCGAGGTTTTCTTCCAGCGCCGCGGTAAAATCGTACTCCACGTAGCGGGCGAAGAAGTTTTCCAGGAACGCGACGACGACGCGGCCCTTGTCCTCGCCATAGAGGCGCTTCTTCTCGAGCCGGACATAGCCGCGGTCCTTCAGCACCTGCAGGATCGAGGCGTAGGTCGATGGCCGGCCGATGCTGAGTTCTTCCATCCGCTTCACCAGCGAGGCTTCCGAGAAGCGCGGCGGCGGTTCGGTGAAATGCTGGGTGACCGCGAGATTCTCTTTCTTCAGCGCCTCGCCCTCGCTCATGGCGGGCAGGCGGCGAGAATCCTCGTCGTCGGTGTCGTCGTCCTTGCCTTCCTGATAGACCGCGAGGAAGCCGTCGAACTTCACGACCTGGCCGGTGGCGCGCAATTCCAGCACGCGGGCGCCGGCCTTGGCTGAGATATCGACGGTGGTGCGCTCCATCTCCGCCGATTCCATCTGGCTGGCGATGGTGCGGACCCAGATCAGCTCATAGAGCTTGGCTTGGTCGGTATCGAGCCGCCCGCGCAGGCTGGCGGGGCGGCGCGACAGGTCGGTCGGGCGGATCGCTTCATGCGCTTCCTGCGCATTTTTCGCCTTGGTCTGATACTGCCGCGCGGTCTCCGGCACGTACTGCTTGCCGTAGTCTTCGCCGATGACAGAGCGCGCCTGCACGATCGCCGAACTGTCGATCTGCACGCCGTCGGTTCGCATATAGGTGATGAGACCGGTGGTCTCGCCGCCGATATCGATGCCTTCATAGAGACGCTGCGCGATCCGCATGGTGTGCGCGGGTGCGAAGCCGAGCTTGCGGCTGGCTTCCTGCTGCAGCGTGGACGTGGTGAACGGCGCCTGTGGATTGCGGCGCGCGGGCTTGGCTTCGACGGTGGAGACCGAGAAGCTGGCGGCCTCGATCGCCTTCTTGAAATCCTCGGCCTCTTCGCCGGTACCGATGTCGAGCCGCTGGATCTTCTTGCCATCGGCGCCGATCAGCCGCGCCTCGAAGCTTTCGCCGCGCGGCGTCGCC
>JAQGKA010000361.1 GCA_028290355.1 Tardiphaga sp.
ATGTACGAGAACAACCCGCCCTGATCCAAAAATCCGCCTCGCATGTTCGCCCCATCGATTCGAGATGACTGAAGTGAATCATCAAGCCATCGCCGTCGCCAGTGGGTTTTTCAGCAAACTGCTAGAGCATTTTCGAGGTCCGTCGCTCAGATTATAATCCTATATGCGGGGACTGCACAGTTGTCGCTTGACGGCGCCGGCCAGGTTGAGAAGAAAGGCACAGGAGTTTTTCCATGAAGCGATGCCACGTCCTCGTCATCCTTGCTGCAGCATGCCTTGTCATCGGGGCGTCGCCGGCATCGGCGCAGACGTTCCAGAGCTATCTCTGCGCAGACGGGTCGCAGTTCGGTGCCGGGTTTTTCCAATATGACTCGCGTGCCCATCTGCAGATTGACGGCAAGGCCGTCACCCTGACCCGGCGCCTCGCCGTATCGGGGAAGCGTTATTCGGGCGGCGGCGTCACGCTGACGCTCACGAAAGCCGGCGCGACGCTCAAGCACCGCAAGCGGCCAACGACGGCCTGCAGTTTGATTTAGCGTTTAGCCTGCTTCAGTCCGCCTCATAAAGCAGCCGTGCCCGGATCGTGCCCTTGAGGCCACGCATCTCCTCGAGCACGGCTTCGGCATCGCCGCCGGCGCTATCGGTCTCGAGCACCACATAGCCGATGCCGCCGCCGGTCTGCAGGTACTGTGCGGCGATATTGATGCCGTGGGCGGACATGATGTCGTTGAGCTTGCCCATGACGCCGGGGACGTCGCCGTGGATATGGATGAAGCGGGTGCCGCTGGGGCGGGGCGGCAGCTGGACCTGGGGAAAGTTGACCGCGCCATTGGTCGAGCCGACGTCGGAATATTCCACCAGCCTGCGGGTCACTTCCGTGCCGATGCGGTCCTGAGCCTCCTCGGTGGAGCCGCCAACATGCGGCGTCAGGATCACGTTGGGTAGGCCCTGCAGCGGCGTCACCAACCGGTCGGCATTGGAGGCGGGCTCGACCGGGAAGACGTCGATCGCCGCACCCGCGAGCTTGCCGGCCCTGAGCGCCGCTGCCAGCGCATCCAGGTCCACCACGGTGCCGCGGCTGTTGTTGATCAGATAGGCATCGGGCTTCATCAGGCCGATCTCGCGGGCGCCGATCATGTTGGCGGTCTGCGGCGTCTCCGGCACGTGCAGCGACACCACGTCGCTAATGGCCAACAATTCGTCGAGGCTCGCGGTCGGCTCGGTGTTGCCGTGGCGCAGCCGGTCGGTCTGGTCGAAGAACACCGTCCGCATTCCCATGGATTCGGCGAGGTTGGAGAGCTGCGAGCCGATATTGCCGTAGCCGACGATCCCCAGCGTCTTGCCGCGCACCTCGCGGCTGCCGTCGGCCGACTTGTCCCAGCCGCCGGCGTGCGCGGCGACCGAACGCGGCACGATCCGGCGCAGCAGCATCACGATCTCGCCGATGGTGAGTTCGGCGACGCTGCGGGTGTTGGCATAGGGCGCGTTGAACACCGGGATGCCGCGGCGACGCGCGGCGTCGAGGTCGATCTGGTTGGTGCCCACCGAGAAGCAGCCGACGGCGAGCAGGCGATCGGCAGCCTCCAGGATCTCCTCGGTGACGTTGCTGCGCGAGCGGATCCCGAGCAGATGGACGCCCTTGAGCGCCTCCTTCAGCGCCGCAGGCGAGAGCGCCTTGGGGAACCGCTCCACGGAGACGTAGCCGTTGTCGGCGAACATGCCGACGGCGCTGTCGTTGATGCCCTCCAGGAGCAGAATGCGGATCTTGTCTTTGGGCAGGGAGAGGCGGGTAATCATGGCAGGCATCCTGGCAGAGCGACCGCGCCGCGCGGCCATTTGAGCATCCTGCTTTCACGGCGGGGGGCGATTGGCAAGGGGTAGGCGAGGTCGCCGACTTGGCGCCGCCATGTGGTAAAGCGATGGCCTCGGGCTGATTTATGACGGCGGGCCAATCATGTTCTCGCAGCGCCAAGGCGCCCGGGGTTTTTCACCCTCCCCCTCAAAAAGGGGAGGGTAAGAAGAGGAGGCGCAGACCTACGGCTGCTGCGTGTTGTCGTTCCCAACGGGATGCTCCTCGAACCAGAAATGAAGGGGCTGTCCCGGATTGTCGTCCGGGCTACGTCTTGCGCTTTTTCGGCTTGCCGTTCAGCGCTGCCGCGGCGCGGATCAGCGTCTTGAAGGCCTCCTCGTCGATCTCATCATCCTCATGGAGATCGATTGCGCGCCTTGTGTTGCCTTCGAGGCTGGCGTTGAACAGTCGGGCAGGGTCCTCGAGCGAAGCGCCCTTGGCGAAGGTCAGCTTCACGGCACTCTTGTAGGTCTCGCCGGTGCAGATGATGCCGTCGTGCTCCCATACCGGAACGCCGCGCCACTTCCACTCCTCGACCACGTCGGGGACCGCCGCCTTGATGAGCGCGCGGACATGCGCGAGCGTCTTGCCACGCCAGTCGCCGAGCTCCTCGATCCTGATGTCGATCAGCCGTGGTTGCGGCCTTTTTCATGTCTGCACCTCGTCAGGTGTTTTTATTGGCGGCGTAGATGGGGTAACGGGCCGCGGTCTGCCTTCCAAGCAAGCCGCGCTTGCTACAGCGCAATTGACGGCGCGCTGCGCGCGGCTTGCTTGGAAGGCGGGCGGTCGTCCCTCACATTGATGGTGTGAC
>JAQGKA010000363.1 GCA_028290355.1 Tardiphaga sp.
TACATGACCGGCAGCGTCGTCACCGTGGATGGCGGGTTCTTGCTGACGTAGTCGCGGGCTAGAGGCCGCCACCGATCGGGATCGCAGCGAGGCGCCACACACCCAGACTCTTGTCGCGCCAGCCGCCGCCGGCTTCGTCGCACCGCTCGTTGATGAGGTCGATAGGCGGCCCCCACCCAAACGGCGCTCGCGCAAAATTCAGCGCGCGCCAGTCGCCGTCCTCGCAATCCGCGTTGCTCTGCCACTCCGGAAAGGTCGTTGCGATCAGCCATTGCGCCCCCGTCCGCCGAAAGTTTGAAACGGCCTTCGCGATGTTGGCGAACGACAGATGCACGAGACCATCGCGGCACAGGATTGCATCGCAGCGGGGCAGCGGATCGCAAGTGATGTCCACGAGACGATAGTCGCCGGCGATGGCGCCAGCCGCGGCGCGCGCCTGCAGGGGCTCGACGATGGCCGGCACGATATCGACGCCGACATAGCGCAGCTTCAGCCCGGCCTGGTTGATCCAGCCCGCATCGCCGCAGGGCGCATCGAGCAACGAGGCCGCGCCGAGCCTTTCAAGCAGGCGGGGCAGTTCCGTTCGCAGCACCGATGTCGCGTCGGTCTCCGAACCCAACCCGGAAACCGACGTTTCGGCGCCCCAGAGATTGCTGTCGTGGATGTGGCGGAAGCGCGCTGGGAGATCGAGATCGGCAAACGCCGCCCGATCGGCCACGAAACGGTCATGCGCGAGTACCTTCGGCCGATCTGAATCGCGGACAGCCATGCAGCACGATACCCGGCCTGCGCGGGCCGATCGATTTTCGCGGCGTTTGAGCCTCAATCCGGTGCGATTCTCGGCTGTTTCGCTGTTTCTGGCAACATCGCCGCCGCAGGCCCGATAAAGCTGCGCGGGATCGTCATAAATCCGAAAAAGATCGCCGCTGCCCCTTTCCAAAGCAGCCGGGCATTGGTACATACCCCTCGCACCGCGGGCTTTGCCCCGGTTGCCTTCTCAGGAAGCCTCCGGACTGGGATCGATCGGCGCCTTTGGGCGTTGGCCGGCTTCGTGTCGTTCTTGGTTTCCCGAAGGTTTGGCGCGGGGTGGAGCAGCCCGGTAGCTCGTCAGGCTCATAACCTGAAGGTCATAGGTTCAAATCCTATCCCCGCAACCAAACATTTGATTGATTTGCCAAAAGAGCCACCCGCATGGGTGGCTTTTTTGTTGCGGCGGCGCCGGTACGCGGGATCGGCGGCTATGCTATGAGCGACATCGCTCCAGTCCTTTGACGACATTTCTTCATGCACCCGCCCCACCGCGTTGGCTTTCTTCTGATCGATGAATTCGCGCAGATGTCGTTCGCATCGGCGATCGAGCCGCTGCGCGCTGCCAACATTCTGGCCGGCAAGCTGCTTTATCCGTGGCTGCATATTTCGACCGGGGCCAAGGCGACCCTGGCGTCGAACGGGCTGTCGGTGGCGTCCGTGGGCGCATCCCGGAATGACAACTCATGTTATCGTCCGGTTTGAGAGCGGCCATTTCGGCCGCGCCCGCAGCGTGGACATCCCGCAGCATGACCACCAGCGGCAGCGACTTTTATAGCGGCATTCCGGTGTTTCGCGGCTTCGACAGGCTGATGGACCCGACGCTGTATGTGCCGCTTCCCGATGACTGGACCATCGGGTTGGCCGACATCGTTCAATCCACCAAAGCCATCGCCGAGCAGCGCTACAAGGCCGTCAACATGGCCGGCGCTTCAGTGATCGCGTCGATCACCAATGCGCTGGAGGGCCGCGAATTTCCGTTCGTGTTTGGTGGCGACGGCGCCAGCTTTGCGGTGGGGCCCGGCGATCTCGATCGCGCCCGCGAGGCGCTCGCCGCCACCGCGGCCTGGGTGCAGGACGATCTCGATCTGGCGATGCGGGTGGCGCTGGTGCCGGTCGCACACGTGCGTGCGCAGGGGCTCGATGTCCGCGTTGCGCGCTTCGCGCCGTCGCCGAATCTCTCCTACGCGATGTTTTCCGGCGGTGGCCTCGGCTGGGCCGAAGTCGCCATGAAACGCGGCGAGTTCACGGTGGCGCAGGCGCCGGCCGGCACGCATCCCGATCTCAGCGGCCTGTCGTGCCGGTTCGAGGAAATTCCTTCGGTGCGCGGCCTGATCCTTTCGGTGCTGGTGGTGCCGACGTCAACTGCCGATGCGAGCGCATTCCGCCGCGTGATCGAGGATGTCATCGCGCTGGTCGAGCGCAGTCCCGATGCCGGGCGTCCAGTGCCTGCGGGCGGGCCGCCGCTCAAATGGCCGCCGGCCGGTTTTGATTTCGAAGTTCGTGCGCTTGGCGGCGGATCGTTGTTGGCGCGCCGTGTCCAGGTGCTCGGCAGAACGTTCGTCGCCTATCTGCTGATGCGCTTCGGCATCAGCGCCGGCGGTTTTGTGCCGCAAACCTATATACGACAGCTGGTGGAGAATTCCGACTTCCGCAAATACGACGATGGCCTGCGGATGATCCTGGATTGCACGCCGGAACTGGAGCGGGCGCTGGAGCAGCGCCTGGTCGCGGCGGCGTCAGCGGGCACAATCCGCTATGGCCTGCACCGGCAGGACGCCGCGATGATGACCTGCTTCACGCCCTCGGCGCTGCGCAGCGATCACGTTCATTTTATCGACGGCGCGCGCGGCGGCTATGCCTCTGCGGCCACGGCGTTGAAAGCGATGCCCGTTTGAATTAGCGGCCGACCCGGCTCCAGTTTTCGCCGCCGCAGAACGCGCCGACGCAGCCTTCGACCTTGAGCGTGTCAGGACCGGCAACGGAGACGTTGCTGGCGTAGGTTTTGCCGTCATCGGCATTGTAGATTTGACCTGACCACCTGTTCGGTCCGGCAGGGCGCATATCGATGAACAGCTGCACCCCGATCATCGAACGCTTGGCCTTGGCGGGATCCGGATTCTTGTCGTCAATCGGCGGCTTGCCGGTGTTGGGATCGATCTTGTCGCGCAGCGACACAACGGCTCCGCACAGCCCGCCGCCGCATTTGCTGACGCGGACGCGCGCATCGCCGGCCTGGGTCTGCCAGATGCCGGTGGCCTCGTCGCCGGACTGGGCTTTCGCCACAGGGGCTGCGAACAGCGCGCCCAGCAGCGCAATCATAACGGCAGATCGAAAGGCCATGCGTTTCTCCTCGACAATGACGTCTGCATAACAAGAAATCGGATTTGTGCAATGCCGTATCGGTCATCGCGGTAAAGCGAACCTGCCGGATATGACAGGATTTAGGCGGGCAATTTTAACAGGTCACCATGGCAGTCCGCACAGGTCGATCTCGCCCTCGTGAGGCGCGCGCTTGAGATAGAACACGAACGGCAGCATCGCATCGAAACGCACGCGTTCGCCGGATTGTTCTGCGAAGACCTCGCCGGTGAACGGCTTCCAGCC
>JAQGKA010000365.1 GCA_028290355.1 Tardiphaga sp.
CGGAGCCGCGCGATTTTCGGGGAAGGACAATTCGGCCTCTGTCAGGAAGAACGGTCGCGGCAGAATGCGGGTGAGAATGGAGAGTGCGTTGATACCGGGATCGAAAACCCCGAGGCCGCCCGGCTCCCAGATCCAGGCTTGGCCCGGATGCCAGACTTTGACATCTTCCTTCCATTCAACGTTGACCGATGCGATCCGCCGATCGGCGAGGAAGGCTTTCGCCGGTTCGACCGCCGGCGCGAAGCGTGAATGCCAGGTGCCGAACAGCGTTCTCCCGGTTTCCCGTGCCGTCGCGATCAGCGGCGTGAGCTCGCTGACCGTCGCGCCCGGTGGCTTCTCGAGCAGCACATGCTTGCCCGCCTTCAGCGCGGCTGCCGCCTGCGCATGGCGCACTTGCGGCGGCGTACAGAGTGCGACGGCATCGATGTCGCGCGCGGTGCCGAGCAGTTCGTCGAGCGTCGCGAAATGCGCGATGCCGTCGACGGAAGCAGTGCGGCTTGCGATGGCCGTGAGTTCGATGCCCGCAGTGCCGGCAATCGCCGGGATATGCTGGTCCCTGGCAATCTTGCCGAGTCCGACGATGGCAACGCGGATGGCGGTCATGAGCTTGCCCCGGCATTCGAGAAACAATGCGACGGATGTACCGGCATGTTCAAGCGCCGTCGACAGGAATCCTCACATGCGCGCCCCGCGCCTGGACCGCGGCGGCTGCGACGTCAGGGCATCATCGCCGTCGCCGATTTCCCAATCGCCGTTAAGACGTCGTATACTTTATTTCGGCCGGTGACGCTCAACTCCGGGCGGAAGACCAGCGAATTCAAGGAACTGACATGCTGCAGGAAAAACCTCAAGCCGGCGAGCCGCTCTATATCCAGTTGCGCGAGGAGGACAATGTCGCGATTATCGCCAATCAGGGCGGCCTGCACCGCGGTACCGAGTTTGCATGCGGCCTGCGGCTGATCGAGCAGATACCGCAAGGCCATAAAGTCGCGCTTGCGGATATCGCCGCGGGTGCGGCGATCAAGCGTTATGGCGAGGTGATCGGCCACGCCGCGGCACCGATTGCGAAAGGCAGCTGGGTCAAGGAAGCCCTGGTTGTGATGCCGGAGCCGCCGTCGCTCACCGATCTGCCGAAGTCCCGCGGGCTGCCGCCCGCGCAGGAGCCGCTGGAGGGTTTTACCTTCGAAGGCTATCGCAATGCCGATGGCTCGGTCGGAACCCGGAATATTCTGGCCATCTCGACCAGCGTGCAGTGTGTCGCCGGCACCGTGGATTTTGCGATTCGGCGCATTCGCGAGGAACTGCTGCCGAAAAATCCCAACGTCGATGACGTGATGGCCGTCACCCACGCCTATGGCTGCGGCGTCGCCATCAACGCACCCGGCGCCGCGGTGCCGATCCGGACGCTGCAGAATCTGGCGCGCAATCCGAACTTCGGCGGCGAGGTGATGATCGTCGGCCTCGGCTGCGAAAAGCTGCAGCCGGAATTGCTGCTGCCGGAAGGCATGGTCTCGGCCGACATGGACGATGGCGACATCGTCCGCATGCAGGATGAGAGCCTGACTGGCTTCGGCGAGATCGTCGACAGCATCGTCGCGATGGCCGACAAGCGGCTGCAGGTGCTGAACTTGCGCCGCCGCGAGACCTGCCCCGCCGCTGACCTCGTGATCGGTACGCAATGCGGCGGCAGCGATGCCTTTTCCGGCGTGACCGCGAATCCCGCTGTCGGCTTCGCAGCGGATCTGCTGGTGCGCGCCGGCGCCACCGTGATGTTTTCGGAAGTGACCGAGGTCCGGGATGCGATCCATTTGCTGACGCCCCGCGCGGTCAACCAGGACGTCGCCGACGCGCTGATCCGCGAGATGGACTGGTACGACCGCTATCTGCAGACCGGCGAAGCGGACCGCAGCGCCAACACCACTCCCGGCAACAAGAAGGGCGGCCTCTCCAACATCGTGGAGAAGGCGATGGGCTCGGTGATCAAGTCCGGGACCTCGGCGATCTCAGGCGTGTTGTCGCCCGGCGAGCGCGTGCGCGACAAGGGCCTGATCTTTGCGGCAACGCCGGCCAGCGATTTCATCTGCGGGACGCTGCAGCTGGCATCCGGAATGACGCTTCATGTGTTCACGACCGGTCGCGGCACGCCCTATGGGCTGGCGGCGGCGCCGGTCATAAAAGTGTCGACGCGCAGCGACCTGACGGCGCGCTGGCACGATTTGATCGATCTCGACGCCGGCACCATCGCCACCGGCAAGGCCACCCTCGAGGACGTCGGCTGGGAGTTGTTTCACCTGATCCTGGACGTGGCGAGCGGCCGCAAGCAGACCTGGTCCGACAAATGGGGCATCCACAATTCGCTGGCGCTGTTCAATCCCGGCCCAGTGACGTAAGGGGCTTGATGAGGCGGCGCCCCTCTTCCCGACTGCTGATAGTCGATGACGACGAACGCGTTCTGCTGTTCCGCTACGTGCACAAGAAAGGACCGCTGGCCGGCCAGGATTTCTGGTCGACACCGGGCGGCGGCGTGGAGGACGACGAGACCTTCGAGCAGGCCGCCCTTCGCGAATTGCGCGAAGAAACGGGCATCGTCCGTGAAGCCGTCGGCGAGCCCGTGGCCGAACGGGCGTTTACGATGCAGTTGCCCGATGGCGAGTGGGTCGAGGCTCGGGAGAAGTATTTTGTGGTGAGATGGAACGACATTTCGCTTTCTCGCCACGGATGGACCAATGACGAGGTCGAGGTGATCGCCGATCAGCGATGGTGGTCGAAGGACGAACTGGTGCAGACCACGGAAACTGTCTGGCCGGAGAACCTGCCGGATATGCTGGACCTCGCATGACGCCCGGTCTGCCGCGTCGTTGACAGTTCGTAGATGGGGTAACGGGCCGCGGTCTGCCTTCCAAGCAAGCCGCGCTTGCTACAGCGCAATTGACGGCGCGCTGCGCGCGGCTTGCTTGGAAGGCGGGCGGTCGTCCCTCACATTGATGGTGTGAC
>JAQGKA010000386.1 GCA_028290355.1 Tardiphaga sp.
GCGCTCTCCACGTCAAACCCGCGAGGGACCAAGGCCGACGGACGTAGGGCTCGCTGCATCATGTTGATTCCTTTGTGAAACCAACGCGAGCCCGCGCTCGAACTTCATCAAAAGTGAGTCAGAGCCAAAGTTGGACGCCGATTGACATACCAATCGGGCGGCCTAACCCATTGAAGATCAATGATCTTATGAATTCATTGGGGTTTTTGCAGCGATGGCGGAGAGGGGGGGATTCGAACCCCCGATAGGCTTGCACCTATGCCGCATTTCGAGTGCGGTACATTCAACCACTCTGCCACCTCTCCAAGGCGCCAAAACCCGCAGTCGCCCGCGGGTGGTTGGCCGGAGTTCTAGGCGAGGATGGCTGGCCAGACAAGTCGCGCGGGCGGGAAAATCCGCAATCTGTGGCGCGGCTGACTGCAAAGCGGGGCCAAAAGCGGCGCGCCGGCGCTGAAACGGACCTCGTTGCCGTGCATGGGCGGCGGTCGTGGCTTCAACCGGGCGTTCTCCGCGAGACCGGTCATGGCATTGCGGCGATGATTCGCCGGCGTCGGCCGGGGATCGACCATTGGTGACGCCGTGTTCGATAGCGGCACGGCTAGATCAATGCGCTGCTGTTTGTCCAAGGCTCGTTGCGAAAGGCTCCGCCGTATCCGAAGTCGATCCCCATCAGCGATGGCCGAGCGGCGGTCGCGCAGGCGATGAATCGCTGTTCCCGGGCATACCGCGAAAGCTTCGCGTTACCCGCGCAATTACATCGATAATAAAGTGGAACCTCACCAATCACCGCCGTCGCATGCACGGCCCTTAAGGGCACGACTCTATTGGGCTTTCGCACATTGGGAATGTCTGACGGAGAGCAAGAGAGGGACCGCGAGATCCCGGGTGCCCGTTGCATCTGCGAAGTGAGCGCCATAGGAGACCAAAACCTTATCTCCCAATGAGCTGGTGAACATGATCCTCAATGCCCGCGCATGCGCGGCTTCGTTGGCACTGCTGGTGCCACTCGCTTTTACAACATCGGCGCTGTCGCAAACTGCGCCATCATCCGACCCGGCCTTTCCCTCCTATGCGCCCAGCAACATCAGGCCTGTGGCCGGCGCACCCTATTCGGCGCAGGACGGCGCAATCCGGATCGGCGGCGCCGAGCATGCCAAGTTCATCGTGGAGCGGGCCAACGCGCTGTATGCGAAAACCCATCCCGGCGCGAAACTGGTCGACGTGTCCGCGGGAGCGGAAACCGCCATTCCCATGCTGACATTTGGTCGTATCCTGATCGGATCGATGGGCCGCCCGCTCAAGCCGCTTGAGACCGACGGCTTCAAGCGCGTGGTCGGCGCTGAACCGGTTGAGATCCGGGTAGCGCATGCCGCCAACGACACGTCACAGCATCTCGCAACATCGCTGGCCGTCTATGTCCATCGCGACAACCCGATCACGCAGCTGACAACCAGGCAAGTCGCCAAGATTCTATCGGTCGGCAATGCCGGAGGCGACTTCTCGCGCTGGGGCCAGTTGGGACTCAAGGGTGAATGGACGCGGCGTCTGATCCATCCGCTGGGAACGCCCGAATATAGCGGATTTGGCGTCTGGATGCAGGCGAACCAGCTGGACGGCAAGCCCTACAGCGCCGCCTACGAGGAATACGCGACGACTGGCGAACTGCTGAAACGTCTGGAAAACGAGCCCGGCGGAATGACCGTCGCCGCGATCGGTCGCGAGACCCCTCTGATCAAGCAGGTGGCGGTCGCCGATACGCCGGAGGGACCGTTCATCAAGGGAACGGCGGCGGAGGTGCAGGCCAACCAATATCCCTATGGACGCTATCTGTATTTCTACGCGCGCCGCGAACCCGATGGCCGGATCGACCCTGTTGCCAGGGACTATCTGAAACTACTGCTCTCGAAGGAAGGGCAGGACATCATCGCCTCGCAGGCCAATGGCTACATCCCGCTCAACGCCGCCGAGGCGGCCACCGAACGCGCAAAGATCGACCAATGAGATATACGTTCCCGCTCCTCGCTTTGTTGCTCGGCGTCTCCAGCACCCATGCGCAGGACACCACGCCGAAGCCCGAGCCGCTTCCCACCGGCGCGAGCTATCTCCTGCCAGACGGGCGCATCGCGCTTCATGGCAGTCACGCCATGGCTGCATTGATCGACGCTCTCAATGCGAAATTTGTGGAAACCCATCCGGGCTTCAAGTTCGCGCCTGTCCTCAAGGGCTCCGCGGCGGCGATGCCGGCACTGACCGCCGGTGCCACGCCGATCGCGTTTGTAGTTGGGGAATCGTCTCGCGCCGACCAGCGCGCGTTCCACGCTATCAACAAACATGATCCGATCAGCATCAAGGTCGCCTATGCCGGGCATGGTCCGCGCGCGGGCGGCAAGACACCGCCGTCTGTCTATGTCCATCGCTCCAATCCGCTGCACGGCTTGACCATGACCCAACTGGCCGGCCTGTTCACCTCGGGATCGCCCGGGGGCGACATCAACAGCTGGAGCCAGCTCGGCGTCGGCGGTGCATGGGGCACAAGACGCATCCATCTCTATGGCTTGCGCGATGATGGCGCATTCTCGACCACCATGCGGCTCACGCGCCTGGGCGGCATGCCGTTCGCCGGACATTACGAGCCGCTCGCAGACGATGCCGCTATCGTGCAGGCCGTGGCCGTGGCCTCGGACCCTTACGGTATCGGCATCGTCGGCTGGCTGGACACGACAAAATTGTCTGAATCGATCCGCATCGTTCCTTTGGCGGCGAGTACCGGGAAGCCGTTCGTGCTGCCCGACAAGACGGATGTCGCACAGGGCGCCTACCCGCTAGCTTCCTTCGTCAATCTCTACATCGACCGCGCGCCGAAACAACCCATCGACCCCTTCATCAAGGAATATCTGGCGATGGTGCTGTCGAGCGAAGGCCAAGCGATCATCGCGCGATTTACCGATGATGAAGATGGCTTCGTACCGCTGTCACAGGACGATCTCCGCCTGGAGCGAGAAAAGCTGAAGGACTGACAGGGGTCTGCCAGACCAGACTGACCGGCCTCGCCGCCACGCATCTGCGGCGGCGGCCTCTGCCCGCGTGCCTTAGCCCACGTGGTCCTCAGTCCTTGTCCTTCTTCTCTTTCTTGTTCTTGTCGTCCTTGTCCTTCTTCGTTTCTTTCTTGCGGTTGGTGAAGCGGGCGTTGCCGAGGCCGGTGCCGATGGTCAGCACGCCCCAACGCTCGAAATCCTGCATGAACGGCACTTCGCTGAGGCCTTGGGCGACACCGTCATTGTGCATCAGCACCGCGGTATCGTGACCGCCGATTTCCGGAATCCCCTCCACCAGAAGCGCCGGCAGGTTGAATTTGCTGCTTTCCCAGTTGCCCGGCAGGTTCTGCGCGCCCTTCTCGATCGACCCGTCCTCGTTGATGACGCCGGGGCAGGAAATCCCGATGAACGGCGCCAGCTTGAGGCCTTCGGCTTCGGCCGCGGCGATCAGGTCCTTCAGCATCTTGACCAGCCGCTTCACCGCCCCCTCGCGGGTCGGTTCGTCGTCGGCGTGACGCCAGAGGCCGGATTTCCACACAGCCGCCTTGGAGAGGTCCGCGGCCTTCTTCCAGCGGGTTTCCACCACGCCGCAGCGGATGTTGGAGCCACCAATATCCACCGCCAGAATGCTATCATGGGCCTCGAAGATCCAGGACGGCGCCAGATGCAGACAGCCGATCAGCCCGGCCTCGTCGGGATGAAAGCGAATCGGCACCAGATCGACCTTAAAATCCTCGGCCTTGAGGATGATGTCGGTGCGGGCGATGGCGATTTCGCCGATCCGGCTTTGCCGGAAGCCACCGCCGACCACGATGCATTCGGTATCGGCCCAAGCCTTGGTCTTGAGAAACCGCCTTGTGACATGGGCCAGTTCCTGGGCAAAATCCTCGATCGCGCCGTGGACCAGCGCTGCTGCGGCGATATCGTCACCGAGGAGGCTTTGGTCGAGCGTCGATTTGCCAATTTCCCGAGTGGCCTTCTCGCCCAGGGGA
>JAQGKA010000414.1 GCA_028290355.1 Tardiphaga sp.
CGCGACGATGAACACGCCGCCGTTCGCGACGCTGCGGCTTCGCCTCGGTCTTGATGCTGGCCTTGATCTCGGGCCGCGCCTCCGGCAGCGGTACCGCCTTGGCAGCGACGGCCGCGGCGGCTGGCGCAATAGCTGCTGCCGCTACCGGCGCAGCGGCGGTTGGGGCAGGCGGCCCGATCAGGTCTGCCGCCTTCTCGGGCTCTTTCGCGGGCGCCGTTTCTCGCGCTGCAGGTGCCGCCACGGGGATTGGAACGGCGGCAGCTTCGACAGGCTTGGCGGCGTTCTTTATTTCCTTCGGCTGCTCCTTCACGGGCTCCACCTGCGGAAACAGTTTGGCGATGTGTTCCGATGGCCGTGCATGCGGCAGCGGCAGCGCACGGCCTTTCTCCACCGGATCGAGGCTCTTCGGCACCAGTATCACGAAGCGCGCGGGATGGCGCAGCCGGCCGGAGACCTTGCCGGCCTCGGCGCCGGCGCCGAAATAGATGTCGGCGCGCGCCGGACCGACGATCGCAGATCCCGTGTCCTGCGCCACCATCAACCGCCGGAACGGCGTCTTCGATTGTTCGGAGTCGATCGGCAATTCGCCCTCGATGAAGAACGGCGTGCCGTAGACGTGCAGCGATTTGTCGACGGCGATCGAGCGGCCCGGCGTCAGCGGCACGCCCTGCGCGCCCACCGCCTCGTCGGTGGCGGAGAGCTGCACCTCGCGGAAGAACACATAGGAGCGGTTCTGCCGGCGCAGCTCGTTGGCACCGTCCGGATTTTCCTCCATCCACTGCCGGATGCGCTGCATCGACATCTGCTCGCGCGGAATGATGTTGCGATCGATCAGGATGCGGCCGACCGGCGTATAGCGAAATCCGTTATGCGCGTCGTAATTGATCCGCACCACGCCGCCGTCCTCGAGCCGGACCCGCGCCGAGCCCTGGATCTGGGTGAACAAGAGATCGGTCTGGTTCTTCAGCCAGACGATCTCGAGGCCGCGGCCGGCGATGGCGCCGTCCTCGATCTCGGCGCGATCGTAGTACGGCACCAGCTTGCGGCGGCCGATCTTGCGAAACACGTCGCCCCCGTTCGGCATGCTGGGGGAGGCCTGGGACATGCCACGCACGAACAGGTTCGACGGCCGGCGATACACCGGTACGGTGTAGACGTCGGTTTTGGTGCGCGAGCCGTCGATGATCGGCTCGTAATAGCCGGTGACGAAGCCTTCGGGCTCGCCGAGCCGCGAGATCCGCATCGGCAGGAAATTCGCTTCGAAGAATGCACGCGCCCTGGCGCCGTCGGAAATCTCGCTGGCCTTGGCGGCGCGGCAGGGATCGCGCAGCGAAATGCCCAGGGCTTTCGAATCCGTCGGCGGCTTGCGTTGCGCGGAAATCGGATTGCAGCTGGCGCGAAACGCCTTGAAAGCCTGCAGGTGATCGTCCTCGCTCCAGCCGGCGATGTCGGCCCAGGCCACGGGCGCATACTGGCCGCCGGCGATTTCGAGCGGCCAGTCAGGATGCAGATGCGAAACCCGCGCCAGCGCCGGCGCAGGCACCCACGCCGCCGCGATCACGCACAGCGCGGCAAGTCGGCCAAAACCGGATGCGTTATTGAACGCTGCCGGTGCCAACCAGCTTCCAGTTCGGATCGCGCGAGGTGATGTCGCGGGCGAAAGTCCAGACATCGGTGATATCGGTGACCTTTTCCGGATTTCCATCGACGATGGCGCCCGTTTTATCGCGGGTCACCGAGATCATCTGCGACACGAAGCGCACGGTGAGCTGCGCGGCACGGTCGCGCACTTCGGCTGATGTCAGTTCGGCCTTGTCGATCGAGACGAAGCGGGTTTCGGTCTTCTGCTCGTTCTTCTCGCGATCCTTGATCACGGCATCGAAGCTCTCAAAGACTTCTGACGACAGAAGATCCTTCAGCGCGTGGCGATCGCCGTTGGCGAAGGCCAGCACGATCATCTCATAGGCGCCGCGGGCGCCCGTGAGAAAATGGCGGGGGTCGAAGGAGGAATCCTGCGCGACGACGGCATCGAGTCCATGCGCCAGCGGCGTGCCGGGCTCGGCGAGGCCCTTCCAGCGATCGGTCGGCGGAATCACGTCGGCGGTCGGCGCCGACGTTGTCTGATCGATGACGCTACCCGGCATCTGTACGACATTGCTGTCCGGCACGCCGGGTGCGACGTCGCGCGCGGTGGCGCGGTCGAACGGCGGACGCTCGGTCCCGGTGCGCTGTCCCAGGACATTGCGCAGGCGCAGGAAAATGAAGACCGCCAGCGCCAGGAAGATGATGGTGTAAATATCCACGTCGCATTGCTTTCTGATCGGCGCCGGGCCGAGCCCGGCGGAAGAACGTCTCGCCCGGAACGGTCCAAAGAACGTTCCCGGGAACTGCAGGCATCATATCAAGTGTGGACCTGCCCCATGTAGGCATGAAAGCTGGGCCAGCCAATGGCGAGGTTCGGCCCGAGGCTGCGGCAAAGCCGCCATCCGTCGAGATCTCCCCGCTTCGATTTCGATGAATTCTAGCGTGTTTTGCCGGGCAGAGGAAATCGGATCGCGACCGGAAAACCCGCTTATTCAACCGTTTACCCCGATTTGCAGGCAAATGCGACCGGTTTTGCCGAAACGGTCTCGCAATCCGATTGCGCCGGACGACTTTCGCCAGCAGACGGACGGAGCGTCCTTGTCGAAGGCAACAGGGCTATGATAGCCACTCGCCCGATAAATGCATTTTACCATTCGCGCAAACACCCGTGCCGGATCGGTTCCCTTTCGCCCGACAGCGCTTCAGGAGATATTTTATGACCAACGGCAACGGCACCCCTCCCGAGGCGGCTCCCGCTCCCCAGCTCAACGTGCTGGCGCAATACACCAAGGACCTGTCGTTCGAAAATCCGAACGCCCCGGCCTCGCTGGCGCCGCAGGCGCAGCAGCCGAACATCAACATCCAGATCAACGTCACCGCCAACAACATTTCCGAGAACGAGTTCGAGGTGACATTGGCGGTCGAGGGCAAGGCAGATAGCGCCGGCTCGGTGATGTTCAGCTTCGAGCTGGCCTATGCCGGCGTGTTTCGCATCGTCAACGTGCCGCAGGAAAACCTGCACCCGCTGATCATGATCGAATGCCCGCGACTGCTGTTCCCGTTCGCCCGCGAGATCATCGCCACTGCCGTTCGCGATGGCGGCTTCCCGCCGCTGATGCTGGATCCCGTGGATTTCGTCGGCCTCTACCGCCAGAACATGGAACGGCAGGCCCAGGCCGAGGCGGGCAAGTCGAACTAAAACATTCCGGATTCGCGTGACTTAGGCACTGTCATTCCGGGATGCACGCAGACGGCGAAGCCGGCTGAAGTGCAGACCGGGAATCCCGACTTGTTCAGCCACCTCTAGATTCCGGGTTCGCTCGCAGCTGACGCTGCTCTCGCCCCGGAATGACAAACTCAGCCCAGAAAATCATTCCAGATCGGTTTGTCGCCCAGCGTGGCGACGAAGGCGCGGTGGTCGGTCCGATCGGCCTCCGTGATCCGGGGCGCAAGCGGCGCGGGGCGCTGACGCCGCGGCGCATCGTTGATGCCGCCGGTGTGTTGCACCGGAACGTCGTCGGCCAGGATCAGCTGCGACTGCCGGGCGCCGATTAGGTCGATATAGACCTCCGCCAGCAATTCCGAATCGAGCAGAGCGCCGTGCTTGGTGCGGCGGGAATTGTCGATTTGATAGCGCGAGCAGAGATCGTCAAGCCGGTTCGACACGCCCGGATGCTTGCGCCGCGCCAGCATCAGCGTGTCCACCAGCCGGTCGCGCGGGATCGCCGGCCGCTTGATGCGGTCGAGTTCGGCATTGATGAAGCCGATATCGAACGAGGCGTTGTGAATCACCAGCGGCGCGTCGCCGATGAATTCCAGGAAGGCGTCCACTACCTCGGAGAACAGCGGCTTGGTCGAGAGGAATTCGGCCGACAGCCCGTGCACGTTGAAGGCCTCGAGCGGCATGTCGCGCTGCGGGTTGATATGGCAGTGATAGGTCTGACCGGTCGGCATACGGTTGAAGATCTCGACGCAGCCGATTTCGACCAGCCGATCGCCGCGCAGCGGATCGAGGCCGGTAGTTTCGGTATCGAGAACGATTTCGCGCATGGTCTTGAGCCGGGTTGAGGGCGGGGAATCAGGGTCGCCGCCGCGGCATCCTAGCAGCCTCTGCCAGGATTTCACCGATTTGCGCGCGCACGGGGTCGAGCCCATGCGAAGTATCCACCACGAAATCGGCGCGCTTGCGCTTTTCGGCGTCGGGGAGCTGCCGCGCCAGAATGGCGTCGAGCTTTTCCTCCGTCATGTTGTCGCGCGCCAGGATGCGCTGGCGTTGCAGTTCCGGGTTGGTCGTCACCACGACGACGGCATCGACGCGCTTTTCGCCGCCGGTTTCATACAGCAAGGGCACATCGACCACCGCCACCGCGGCACCGGATCGTTCGGCATCGTCGAGAAATTTCTTGTGATAGGCGCCGAGCAAGGGATGCACGATCTGCTCCAGCCGCTTCATCGCGGCAGGATCATGCACCACCTGCGCCGAGAGCTTTGCGCGATCGACCTTGCCGTCCATCGTGGTGCCGGGAAATGCCGCCTCGATCAACGGCGCGGCTTCGCCTTCATAGATCAGGTGCACGGTGGCGTCGGCGTCGTAGACCGGCACGCCGGCCTCCGCGAACAGTTTTGCGGTGGTCGATTTGCCCATTCCGATCGAGCCCGTTAGCCCCAGTACAAGCATCAAACCCTCTTCGATTCAGATCGCGATCAAATGCGCGCTGCGGAGGAAGCCGAGCAGCGGCAGCAGCGGCAGGCCAAGAATGGTGAAGTGGTCACCCTCGATGCGCTCGAACAGGTGCACGCCAAGGCTCTCGAGCTGATAGGCGCCGACGCTGGTGGTCACAGCGGCTCCCGCGGCATCCAGATAGGCAGTAATCGCGGCTTCGTCCATGGCGCGCATGGTCATCCGCGCCACCGACACATCGGCGAATAACGTTTCGCCATCGCGGGCGACGGCAATGGCGGAATGTAATTCGTGCGTATGCCCCGCGAGCGAGAACAGTTGCTCGGCCGCCTGTTCGCGGCCCGACGGCTTGCTGAACAGCCGTTCGCCCAGGGCCAGTGTCTGGTCCGCACCAACGATATATCGCCCGGGATTTTTTGCGGAAACGAACAGCGCTTTTTCTTTCGCGAGCAGCGCAGCGATGTCGCCCGGCGCTTTCAATCCCGACGCCTGCTGAATTCCGCGCTCATCGATATCGGCGGGCATCGCGGTGAACGGTATGCCGGCGTTCTTCAAGAGCAATTGCCGCGCAGAACTCTGCGACGCCAGAATCAGCGGCTGTTCACCACGCCAGACGGTCATTCGGAGAGCCGCTGCCGCTGCCGATCGGCCATCAATTTCATGATCGCCGCGGCGGTTTCCTCGATCGAGCGGCGCGTGACATCGAGCAAAGCCCAGCCATATTTCGCACTCAGCTTTCGCGCGTAGGTCACTTCGTCGGCGACGGCCTGACGATCGATATAGTCCTCATTGCCGGGGTCGGCGCCGATGCTCAGCAAGCGATTCTGCCGGACCTGAATCAGACGCTCCGGCGTCGCATGCAGGCTGACGATCAGCGGGTTCTTCAGGATTTCGAGCTGATGCGGAATCGGGATGCCCGGCACCAGCGGCACGTTGGCCGCGCGTACACCGCGATTGGCGAGATAGATCGAGGTCGGCGTTTTCGAGGTTCGCGACACCCCAACGAGAACCACGTCCGCCTCTTCCAGCCCTTCGACGTGCTGGCCATCGTCATGCATCATCGAATAATTCAGCGCGTCGATGCGCTTGAAATATTCCGCGTTCAAGGTGTGCTGCGCGCCGACTCGGCCGGTGGTGGAGGCGCCCAGATAAGCCTGAAACAATTGCATCACCGGGCCGATGATCGACAGGCTCGGACTGTTGATCTCCTGGCATTTCGCTTCAAGCCGTCCGACCAGATCTTTTTCCAGCAGCGTAAAGAGAACGATGCCCGGCGCTTCCTCGATCTCGCTCAGCACACGGTCGAGCTGCTTTTGACTGCGCACCAGAGGATAGACATGTTCGACGGGCGTGACGTTGGCGTATTGCGCGGCAACGGCACGCGCCACGGTGATCAGGGTTTCGCCGGTCGAATCAGAGACGAGATGAAGATGAAAATAGCTGCCGGTGGTGGGCACCATGACCATGTATGTCCTGTGAATCGCTGTGGAGCTTTTCCGCGAGATCCACCGTCGCCGCCGCGCGCCCGGGATAACTCGGATTCTTCTTCACAGGCCTCATGAATGGATAACGTTCGGCGGT